>NZ_UGHR01000001.1:1208338-1510422 GCF_900451195.1 Iodobacter fluviatilis | reverse complement strand
GCGCTGTTAAAATCCCAATGCTTTGTAATGGGCAAATAAAACCACATTCCCCCAAAAATGTAAGCAATCACTTTCTCCATGCTAACTGGATCACAGGCCTTGACGCCAGCGCCTTCGCCCAGCAAAGTAAGCGCACATTTTACTGACAGCCCAACCACTATGCGATCTCGCCTTCCCGCCTTTGCTCGTCTGATGCGTCTCGACAAACCCATTGGCACTTTATTATTACTTTGGCCTACCTTGTGGGGATTGTGGTTTGCCAGCAATGGCCATCCAGACCCAATGCTGCTACTGATTTTTTGCCTAGGCACCTTCCTAATGCGTGCCGCAGGCTGCTTGATCAACGACTATTGCGATCGTGATTTTGATGGCCATGTTGAGCGCACTAATAAAAGACCTTTAGTGTCTGGCGAAGTAAAGCCTAAAGAAGCGCTTTTACTCGCAGCCGTACTCTTATTAGCGGCCCTTGTTTTGGTGCTACCTTTAAACCGGCTCACACTCTTACTCACTATTCCTGCCGCTTTTCTTGCCGCCACTTATCCGCTCACTAAGCGCTTTTTACCCTTGCCACAGGCCTATTTGGGAATCGCTTACAGCTTTGGGATTCCCATGGCCTTTGCCGCCCAAACCGGCAGTGTGCCTGCCTTTGCATGGATTTTACTGCTGGCAAATTTACTCTGGACAGTGGCTTATGATACCGAATACGCCATGGTTGACCGGCCTGACGATTTAAAAATCGGCATTAAAACCTCGGCCATCACCTTTGGCCGCTTCGATGTGACCGCGGTGATGCTCTGCTTTACAGGCTTTATCGCCCTGATGGCGTGGCTAGGATTAGAGAGCCAGCGCGGCATGGTTTACTTTATTTCGCTGCTGATTGCCAGCGGCCTGATCGCCCAGCAATACAGCCAGATCATGGCCCGCGAGCCCGCCGCTTGCTTTAAAGCCTTTCTAAGTAATAATCGAGTGGGCGCGGTGATTTTTATGGGCTTGGTTTTAGATTATGGGCTTAGCCACTGATTTCATGGAAAGTAGCGGTCTGCTCTTCACCCGATGAGCCCCTCTGCCGACGGAGACCCCCCGAATGAAAAAGATCATCACCGCCCTGCTGCTCACCTGCCTGAGTACGGCTGCTTTTGCAGAAGTGAAAAATACAAAAAACCTGCCCGGCCATTATTATCTGCAAGGCATACGAGAAGTGGGCTCTGAATTATTACTCAGTAAAGATGGTCAATTTCAGTGGATGACAAGCTATGGCGGCTTCGATCAATTTGCCCAGGGCTCATGGCATCTGGAAAAAGACAAAGTGATACTGGTCTCCAGCCCGCAAGCTGAAAACCCGGCATTTCGCCTATTCAGTGATGAAGAAATGCGGATTAATAAGCCAGCAGAAGCAGGAACATGGGTAGCCATCACGGGCGTGCCCGGGCTGGGGCCCATTCCTGGGATTGAAGTCAGATTTGAAAGTAAATCAGGCAAAATATCTGACGCCATCACGGATAAAAATGGTGATGCCATTATTGAGATGCCCGAAAGTGAAGAGTGGGCCAGAGCAGCACTTCGCAAAGGTAAAAGCGCATGGCAATGGTTTGACATTCCTGCAGAGCGCCGTCAGGAAAGGCTGGCCGCTTTTGCCTGCCTAGACAGAAACCAGGCAAGGCCGGTGCCATTTGAAAAGCTACCACTGCAAATAGAAGAAGACGGTTTACGTATTGTTGATGACAGCGTTCCGGCGCGGCTTATTTACGTCAAACAATAAGGCGCTAATGCACAGAGCCCAGCAGGCTCTGTGCATTAGCCACGCAACATCTTCTCTGCCCAGAAAATCCCGGCAACCGTTTTGCCATCGGTAATCGATCCATCCAGCACGCCAGCAATCAGATCATCAAGGCTTACGGCAACGCATTCTACAAACTCACCTTCATCCAGCTGAGGCTTGCCCGCGGTTAAGTTTTGCGCCAGGTAAAAATGAATTTCTTCGTTGGTGTAGCTGATAATCGGATGGTGAACGCCCAGCTTTTGCCATTCTTGCGCGGTGTAGCCGGTTTCTTCTAATAGCTCACGCTGGCCGCAAGCCAGCGCATCCTCACCGGCATCTAGCTTGCCCGCAGGAAACTCCAAATACACGCGGTGCATAGGGTAGCGATATTGCCGCTCCATCAAGAGCTTGCCGTCCGGCAATACCGGGATAATCATCACCGCACCGGGGTGAATCACATATTCACGCGTGGCTTGGCTGCCATCAGGCAGGCGTACGGTATCGCGGTTGATATGCAAAAGCGCGCCATCAAAAACCCGCTCGCTGCTGATTTTTTCTTCAATTAAATGTTGATCTTTTTGCATGGATTCCGGCATTTAAGTCATTAAAAAGTTTTACAGACACAGCGCGGAACAAACCGCCGCTGTTTTTTATCTCTTGCCTGCCATGGTTTCATCATCACGCTTATTGCAGCGGGTGCAGGATCAGCCTTTCAGGGCATGTGTTGCACGACCTGATCGCACGCATATTTTTACAGCGGATGGCTAGGCTGTGTACATCGCTCATCGATATCCAGCCGAAGTTGTTCATATCTGGCGGCAATTGCGGCAGTAATACGGGGCTGCATCAGCCGGGCAATTGCTGAAAAAACCGGCACAACAACAGAGTTTCCAAACTGCTTATAGGCCTGCGTATCTGAAACGGGGATCCTAAATTCGCTGCTTCCTGCGCTGTCATACCCCATCAGCCTAGCGCATTCACGCGGGGTAAGGCGGCGGGGCCGGTTTTTAATATTTTGCGAATCATAAAAATCTTTACTCTGATCAAAGCCGCGGTCAAGCAGAATTTCAGAGCCATCTTTGTAATAACGTGCGGACAACGTGCGAGTAATATCGTTTTCTTTGACAAGGCCATAACCAAAACCATTGCCTTTGGCCTTATGCTTGATCGAATAATTAAAAAGATATTCCCACAGTTTTTCAGTCAAGATGTACTTGCTATCCACCTGCGGCTCCAGAATATCCCCCAGAACAGGCTTCACTTTTGGAAAGAAGCGGCTGATATCCCTCAGGGTAAAGCCTTCATGAATACCTAGGTCTTTGCGAAAGCCCACCAGCGCAATCCGCTCCCGGTGCTGGGGAACAAAATGCTGGCCGTCCACAATTTTAGGATCGGCAGCGCCATCGTCATGGGCATCTGCCACCCAATAACCCAGCTCATCCAGCGCTTCCATAATCACTTTAAACGTCTTGCCCTTATCATGACTTTTCAGGTTTTTAACGTTTTCCAGCAAAAAAGCAACCGGGCGCTTTACTTCCAGTATTTTGGCCACATCAAAAAACAGCGTTCCCTGGGTTTTACATTCAAATCCATGCACACGGCCCATAGAGTTTTTCTTAGAAACCCCGGCAATAGAAAAAGGCTGGCAGGGAAAGCCAGCCAGCAGAACATCATGATCCGGAATCATCCGGTTAATATTCTGAAAAACCTCTTCAGCCGTTACATTTTCCCGCTCACTCAGGGTGACTTTACGAATATCGTCGTTAAAGCGGTGCAGCGGGTCTGCATAGTGATTGGCTTTGTAGGTTCTGACCGAGTAAGCATTCCATTCGCTGGTAAATACGCAGCGCCCGCCTGCGGCCTCAAAGCCTTTGCGGATGCCGCCAATCCCGGCAAACAAATCAATAAAATCAAAACCAGGCCGCCGGTAATGTGCGGGTCGCGCGGGCAACAGGCTTTGCAGTGCTTCAAATTCATGCTGGCTCAGGCGCGGCTGAGCTTTGCCATTGATCCAGCGGCTAAGGGTATCCCGGCTCCAGTGCCCTGGTGTGATATCGTCCAAAAACCCTGCAATAAACTTTTCGTCATATATTTCTAAAACAGACTGGAGCAGTCTTAATTCTTCATTGTGTTCGGACATGCCGGTAAACCTTCGCGCTGGATTAAATCTATGGCGTATTTTCACACAATTAACCCGGCGACTCCAGAACGAGCGTTCTATTTTACCTGCATGTTTTTACCCTATTGGGTATAAAACTAAAAACAAGAGCTTAGCGCAAAACATATTTTTTGCCCGCTGATAAAATAACACTGCAAATACGGCCATCGATAATCATAAAAAGATGTAATCCCTTTATTGAACACCACTCACTGCGGCAGCCATTACAATTTAACACTGCTGCTATTCCATATTTTACGGGCGTATTCGCTGATACTGCGATCTGATGAAAAACGTCCCATTCCGGCCACATTCAGCAGGGCTTTTCTATGCCATTCAAATGGCTTTAAATACAGCGCATCAACTTTTCCCTGCACTTTTACATAATCTGCAAAATCTGCCAATAATTGATAATGATCTCCCCAATTAACCAGTAAATCAAAAATAACCCGATAGCGCTCTGGCTCTTCTGGGCTAAAAAAACCAGATGCAATTTGATTTAAAACCTCATGCAAAACCGGATCGGCCTCATAAACAGCACGCGGATTATAAGATTCCTGCCGCAGGCGCTGCACATCATCGCTATTATTGCCAAATATAAAAATATTATCTGCACCTACCGCTTGGCCAATTTCAATATTTGCGCCATCCAGTGTGCCAATTGTTAAGGCACCATTTAATGCAAATTTCATATTGCCTGTGCCCGATGCCTCCGTGCCTGCAGTAGAGATTTGCTCGGATAAATCGGCAGCCGGAATAATGATTTCAGCGAGGCTTACGCTGTAATTGGGAATAAACACCACTTTCAGCTTATCGCCCACCCGGCTGTCATGGTTTATTTTTGCACCAATATCATTCATCAGATGAATCAATAATTTAGCCAGCTTATAAGCCGATGCGGCTTTACCGGCAAAAACCACCACCCTTGGCACGGTAGCTGCATCTGGATTTTTTAAAATAAAATTATAGCGGGCAACCACATGCAACAAATTAAGTAATTGCCGTTTATATTCATGAATGCGTTTTACCTGCACATCAAATAAAGCATCCGGCGAAACCACACCGCCTAAATGCGTGGCGATATAGCGTACTAAGCGCTCTTTATTGGCTCGCTTCGCCTGCATAAAATCAGTAATAAACGCTTCATCCTCAGCCAGAGGCTTTAACTCGGCTAATTCATCTAAATTAACCCGCCATGTTCTGCCTATTTGATGATCAATTAATGCAGCCAAAGGCCGGTTGGCCTGAGCCAGCCAGCGTCTTGGCGTAATACCATTGGTGACATTAGTAAAACGCTCTGGAAAAATTCGCGCAAAATCGGCAAAGATAGTTGATTTCATCAACTGCGAATGCAGCGCCGAAACGCCATTCACTTTATGGCTGGCCACTACGGCAATATAAGCCATACGTATTTTTCGCTCGCCCGATTCATCCACCAAAGAAACGCGGCGAATTAAATCGGCATCATCCGGAAAGCGCTGTTTTACCCCGGAAAGAAATTTCGCATTAATATCAAAGATAATTTTTAAATGCCGGGGCAGCCAGTGTGCAAACATCTCTACCGGCCAGGTTTCGAGTGCTTCACTCATTAAAGTATGATTAGTGTATGAAAAAATCTTTTGCGTATATCCCCAAGCGGCATCCCAATCAAGATGATATTCATCCATTAAAATTCGCATTAATTCTGGCACCGCCAGCACAGGATGTGTATCGTTTAAATGAATAGCAGCTTTATCGCTCAGCTGATTAAAATCTTCATGGGTTAATAAATAACGGTGCACAATATCCTGTAAAGACGCTGAAACAAAGAAATATTCTTGCCGCAGTCTTAATTCTTTACCATGCTGAGTAGAATCATCAGGGTATAAAACTCTAGAAACATTTTCACTATGGTTTTTTTCCTCTACCGCAGCAATATAATCCCCCTGATTGAACATATGTAAATTAATGCTGCGCGAAGCCCTGGCCGACCAAAGCCTGAGTGTATTGGTTGCGGTGGTCTGATAGCCAGGAATTATATAATCATAAGCCATCGCCAATACATCTTGCGTATCCAGCCAACGCACCGTATTGCCTGCTGTTTCTATACGGCCGCCAAATTGCACCACATATTGAACTTCATCTCTGGGAAATTCCCACACATTTAAAGCAGACAACCAAGTGTCGGGCGCTTCGACTTGCTGGCCATCAATAATGCGCTGCTTAAACATGCCAAAATCATAACGAATACCATAAGCAAAACCCGGCACGCCCATAGTGGCCATTGAATCTAAAAAACACGCAGCCAGCCTGCCCAGCCCGCCATTACCCAAAGCCGCATCCGGCTCGTAATCCAGAATCTCATTTAAATCCACGCCCATTTCATCGAGAGCCTCTTTGACCGGCTCAAATAATTCCAACGCTAGGAGCGCATTGGATAAAGCGCGGCCAATTAGAAACTCCATCGATAAATAATAAACCCGCTTTAAATCCTGAGAATACTGCGCCCGTGTGGTGCGCATCCAGCGCTCCACCAGCCTATCACGCACCGCCAAAAAAGTGGCATTCAACCAATCTTTAGGTTGAGCCACAATCGGATCTTTACCAATAAAAAACACCAGCTTATTGGCAATGGCATGTTTTAAAGCATCGCTGTCATTACCGGGCGAATCGTATTCAAAAGATACCGTCATGGGGTGCTCCTTTATAAGAAACATCAACTGCTTGTTACATGCCTTATTAACTGATGTTACGCAGTGATCATCTTTTTAGTGCCTTCGGCACGTTAATTTTGGCGCGGTATCCCCGCGGGGGACTCCCTTTCTTGAACGACCAAGAAAGGAAGCAAAGAAGGCCGCCCCACGAAACACGAAAGCCCCTGCGCTGCGGACAATCGAGTCGGCGGCAGGCGGGATTGGCTCGTTCCTCGCTCCCTGGCCGAAACCCCGCCCCGCTTGTTCCTCGCTCCGGCGTGTTTCAAGGGGAGATTTAAGCCCCGTGCTACTCGCTGCGATACGAATTCTAATCGCTGGGTATTAAACACTAAAAACCTATGAAACAACTTAATTCAAGCCTTGTTTTTCTTCGTGTTTCAAGATTTGGGTTTGGCTGCGTAACATCAGTTATTAACGAGCTTAACAATCATTTTTTATTGAAAAAACTCAAAACCCTCGCCAGCGGCCTAATCCAGAAATTGCTTTTCTCAGTGCGCTCTGTGTCCTCAGCATTCTCTGTGTCTACAGACTTTTTTACCCTCATTCACCAATCAACCTTTCATACAAAGCCATATACTGCGCTGCCGCGGCGCTCCAGCCAAAATCGACTTGCATGGCGCTGCGGCGGGTGGTTTTCCAGTCTTTAGGCCGATGCCATAGGATAAAGGCGCGACGCAGCGCTTTTGTCAGGGCGGTGGTATTAAAATCATCGAAGACAAAGCCGGTAGCGCTGGCGTCTTCTAGGTTTTCTAGGCTGCAATCAATCACTGTATCGGCCAGCCCACCCACCCGCCGCACCAGCGGCAAAGCGCCGTATTTCAGGGCATAGAGCTGAGTAAGGCCGCAGGGTTCAAAGCGGCTGGGCACAAGCAGCACATCGGCGGCCGCCATAATGCGGTGCGAGCAGGCTTCGTCGTAGCCAATTTGCACAGCTATTTGCGTGGGATTGGCTGCTGCAGCGGCTTTAAATGCGCCTTCCAAGGCCGTATCTCCCCCACCCAGCAGCACAAACTGCCCGCCACGACGGGTGATTTCATCCAGCGCGGCCAGCACCAGATGCAAGCCTTTTTGCTCAGTGAGGCGGCTGACTACAGCAAACAGCGGCTGATCGCTGCATTGATCCAAACCCATGCGTATTTGCATATCCAGCTTGCATTTAGCCTTGCCCTGCATTTTTTCTAAGCTGTAATTAGCGGCGATCAGCGGGTCAAGATTCGGGCTCCATACCTGATCATCTACGCCATTTAAGATGCCGCTTAGATCGGCTTTGCGGGTTCTGAGCAGGCCATCTAAGCCGCAACCCTGCTCGTCATGGGTGATTTCACAGGCATAACGCGGGGAAACAGTCGTGATATGGTCACAAAAATACAGCCCTGCTTTCATAAAAGAAATCTTGCCGTGAAACTCCAGCCCTTCCAGCGAAAAAAACTCAGGCGGTAGTTCTAAGCTGGCAAAAGCGGCGGCCGGAAACACGCCCTGATACGCTAGGTTGTGCACGGTAAACACGCTTTTTGCAGGCCGCCCCGCAGCCACTAAGTAAGCGGGTACAAGGCCCGCATGCCAATCATGAGCATGCACCAGCTCTGCCCGCCAGTATGAATCCAGACCGCTGGCCAGCCTTGCGGCCACCCAGCCCAAAAGAGCAAAACGCAGATGATTATCACTATAAGGCTGCTGCCCCACATCAAGATATGGGCTGCCAGGGCGATCAAAGCAATGCGGCGCATCAATCACATACACGGCAATGCCGCTGTCCGTATGGCCAAATAAAATCCTCACCGGCCCTGCCATGCTGTTAACGGCAGCCACTTCGCCATCCATATTCAGCCCCGCCAAAATCGCCGGAAAGCCCGGCAAGAGCACGCGCACATCGCAAGCCAAAGCCCCCAGCGCCAGCGGCAAAGCCCCCGCCACATCAGCCAGCCCGCCGGTTTTTAACAGCGGAAACAGCTCGGCACAAACATGTAACACGCGCATAAATGGCTACCCTTGAATTGGTTTTTACAAAAATGATGCGGACACTAAGAACACCGGGAAAACCTAAGATGATTACCGGTTTTTTAATACGATTTATTTACTGTGTCGTGGTTTTATGTCGTGAGTGCAACTTCCTAGTTTCTACATGGGATTTTTTCACCTGTGCATATTGGGTTACGCCGATTTATCCGCCAAAAGCTGCGAATAAACCAGCCAACCCAACCTAAGCCTCACTCCTGATCTCTGATCACAGCTTCGCCAGCATTTCCCTTGTGACCAGCACCACGCCGCCTTCAGAGCAATAAAAACGTTGCTCGTCTTTGCTGCGGTCCTCGCCAATCACCGTGCCTTCAGGAATTTGGCAACCTCGGTCGATTACACAGCGGCGCAGTCGGCTGGAGCGGCCTACGGTGACCGATGGCAAAATGACTGCCGAATCAATGGCACAAAAAGAATGCAAACGCACTTTAGAAAACAGCACCGAGTTATTAACCAAAGAGCCAGAAACAATGCAGCCGCCAGAGACCAGCGAATTTAAAGTCATGCCGTGGCTGCCGTTGATATCCTGCACAAATTTGGCGGGTGACAATTGCTCTTGGTGGGTCCAGATGGGCCAGTTTTTATCGTAAATATCCAGCTCTGGCAGCACCGACGCGAGGTCTAAATTGGCTTCCCAATAAGCATCTACCGTACCCACATCCCGCCAGTAGGGCGCGGCACTGGCATCGCTCGATACGCAGGAGGCGCTGAACGGATGGGCCAGCGCACGGCCTTCGGCCACAATGCGCGGAATAATATCTTTACCAAAATCGTGGGAGGATTCTTCATCGGCCAGATCTTCGGCCAGCATGCGATTAATATAATCCGCATTAAAAACATACACGCCCATCGATGCCAAAGCTTTATCGCTTTTATTAGGCATAGCGGGCGGATCGGTCGGTTTTTCAATAAAGGCGGTGATTTTTCGCTCTTCATCCACCGCCATTACGCCAAAAGCAGAGGCGTCAACCCGATCCACTTCGATACAGGCAATGGTGCAGGCCGCGTTGTTTTCAACATGATCGAGCAGCATGCGGGAGTAATCCATTTTATAAATATGGTCCCCCGCCAGAATCACCACATATTGCGCTCTGTAGCTGCGGATAATATCCAGATTCTGAAATACTGCATCGGCGGTGCCGCGATACCAGTGTTCTTCATCCACCCTTTGCTGCGCAGGCAAAAGATCAATAAATTCATTCATTTCATTACGCAAAAAAGACCAGCCGCGCTGTAAATGCCGGAGCAGGCTATGCGATTTATATTGGGTAATTACGCCAATGCGGCGAATGCCGGAATTCAGGCAATTAGACAGGGCAAAATCAATAATCCGGTACTTGCCACCAAAATGCACCGCAGGCTTGGCGCGATGATTGGTTAAATCTTTTAAACGAGAGCCCCGGCCACCGGCCAGCACCAGCGCCACTGCCTGATTGGGGAGCTGGCGGGCTAAAACCAGCTTATCTATTGCTTCCATCTCACCACTCCCGTCTGCCTGCTTGTATGAATATTAAGCAAGCTTGGAAGTAATTTCTTAGAAAGATTTTTAATCCAGATCAATCAATACGCCCGTGGGCACAAAAGTGCCCACGGTTTGATGCAAAAACAAAGTATTTATCTGCAGATTTTAAGACTGCTTATTCAATATGCTTAAAGCCACCGCCTCGGCAATTTTAATGCCATCCACCCCGGCCGATAAAATGCCGCCTGCGTAACCCGCGCCTTCACCTGCAGGGAACAGACCCTTGGTATTGATGCTTTGCAGCGTGTCGTTATCACGCTTGATCCGTACCGGTGAAGAAGTACGCGTTTCCACGCCGGTAAACAGCGCGTCACTCATGCCAAAGCCTTTAATTTGCTTATCAAAGGCAGGCATTGCTTCGCGAATAGCAGTAATGGCGTATTCAGGTAAGCAATCGGCCAAGTCAGTTAAATGCACACCAGGTGTATACGAAGGCACCACCACACCAAATTCGCTTGAAGGCTTGCCCGCAAGGAAATCACCCAGTTTTTGAGCTGGGGCCTGATAAGTACTGCCGCCCACTTCAAAAGCCTTACTTTCCCACTTACGCTGCAGCTCAATCCCTGCCAACGGATGGCCAGGGAAATCTTCTTCCGGCGTAATTCCCACCACAATTGCGGCATTGGCATTGCGCTCATTACGCGAATACTGGCTCATACCGTTGGTGACTACCCGGCCAGGCTCGGATGCAGCGGCCACCACCGTACCACCGGGGCACATACAGAAGCTGTACACCGAACGGCCATTGCTGGCGTGGTGCACCAGTTTGTAATCTGCCGCGCCCAAAATCGGATGGCCTGCGCTTGGGCCAAAACGGGCAGTATCAATCACGGTTTGCGGATGCTCTACACGGAAACCCAGAGAAAACGGCTTGGCCTCCATATACACGCCCTGCTCGAATAATTTGTAAAAGGTATCGCGTGCGCTATGGCCAATTGCCAGCACCACATGCTTAGAATGGATTTTTTCGCCACCGGCCAGCTCAACGCCTTCCACCTGGCCATCCTGCAAAATCAGCTGCTCTACCTTGCTGGAAAAGCGCACTTCGCCGCCAAGCTCAATAATATTGGCACGCATGCTTTCAACCATGCTGACTAAGCGGAACGTACCAATATGGGGTTTGCTGACGTACATAATCTCGTCCGGCGCGCCCGCTTTTACAAACTCTTGTAATACTTTATGTCCAAGATGCTTAGGGTCTTTAATCTGGCTATAAAGCTTGCCGTCAGAAAACGTACCCGCGCCGCCTTCTCCGTATTGCACATTTGATTCAGGATTTAGCACGCCCTTGCGCCACAAGCCCCAAGTGTCTTTGGTGCGCTCACGCACGGCCTTACCACGCTCTAAAATAATTGGCTTGAAGCCCATTTGCGCCAGTAACAGGCCAGCAAACAAGCCACAGGGGCCGGTACCAATCACAACGGGGCGATCAGTCAATCCTTCCGGCGCGTGGCCTACATATTGGTATTCAATATCAGGCGATACCATGATGTGGCGATCGGCTTTCAAACGCTTCAGCACCGCCGCTTCATTTTTGACTTCTGCATCAAGAGAGTAAATCAGCAGGATGGCAGCACGTTTACGTGCATCGTAGCTACGTTTAAAGATACTAAAGCTGATCAGATCAGACTCTGACACCGCAAGACGCTTAAGCAGTGCCTGTTTCAGCTCGTCTTCCGAATGATCGAGCGGCAGTTTTACTTCATTTATTCTTAACATTCTGTCTTTCCGAAATTCAAGGTGCGCGCAATGCGCTTGATTTGATTATTTTAGACCGTGCCTGAAATAATCAAACAAAACCACGCCACGCGGATTCAACCCGCTATTTTGCCGGTTTTCTGCGCATCGTGCAGAACTATGGCGATGCAAATAAACCCGCCCACCGCCAATCCGTGCATCTGCAGCTGATAAAACGCAAAAATGTCTTAAATGGCTAACCACAGACGGCACTGCATTTCCAGTGTTCTGCCCGGATAGCGGCCTGATGCGCTTTAAGGGGTAATCAGAGCGAAATACGATAGATTTACAGCTGAAGGATGGCCTCTGGCCTTACATGGATTACATCAGGCAGCAAAGCACTCAAAAATAGCCTGGAAAAACAGCAAGCCCGATTTGGCCTGCCCAAGCTATTTTCTTCAATCTGTCATGTGAATACTGAGCAGGCTATTGCCTTTTTTGATAATTCAAGAGCACAAGAAACCCAGCGTCATAAAAAATTAACCATTTTGCAACACAAATATAGTCTTACTGCAAAGTTCAAACCTTACTCTCGCGCCTTCACATAAAAGCCCAAGGGCATAAGAGAGAGCAATGCGCATCACATTACTAGCCAGCTTAATTTGCAGCTCGCTGCTTTTAGCAGCATGCAATGACAGCGATACAGACACGCCCGCCGCTGCACCGGTCACCCCGCCCCCAGCCGCAGGCACCAAGCTTGATTTAGCCGTACTGCAAACCACCGATTTGCACGCCAATGTGCTGAGCTACGATTACTACAAAACCACCGAAGACAATACCCTTGGTTTTGAACGCACCGCCACGCTGATCGATGCTGCGCGTAAAGAAAACCCGAACAATCTGCTGGTTGATGATGGCGACACCATTCAGGGCACATCGCTTTCCGACTTCCAGTCGCAAGTTGAGCCGGTCAAATGCGATACGCCGCTGGCAATCCATAAAGCCATGAATTTAATGAAATATGATGCCGGTAATATCGGTAATCACGAGTTTAACTACGGTCTGAAATACCTTGGCCAAGTAACGGGCACTTCCATGAAGGCTGGCCCGGAAGCAGGTCAAAAATGTACAGGCCCGGCTTTCCCGCTGATCACATCGAATGTGAATAACGCCAGCGATGGCAAGCCGCTGTTTGATCCTTATGTCATTCTGGATCGCACCTTTAAAAGCGCAGATGGTAAAGATATCAAGCTGAAAGTCGGTGTGATCGGCTTTACTCCTCCTGGCATTATGGATTGGGACAAACGTAATCTGGATGGCAAAGTCAGCGTATTAGGCATTGTGGACGCGGCAAAAAAATACGTTCCGGAAATGAAAGCCAAGGGTGCGGATATCGTGGTTGCGCTGGCGCACAGCGGCATTTCTGCGGCTGAATACAGCCCAAGCATGGAAAACGCCGTTTACTACCTAGCTAAAGACGTACCAGGCATTACCGCGATTGTTTCCGGCCACTCGCACAGCTTCTTCCCGGATAAAAAGAACTACGCCGGTATCAAAAATGTTGATAACGAAAAAGGCCTGGTCAACGGCGTTCCAACCGTGATGTCCGGCTTCTGGGGCAACACACTGGGCGTGCTGAAGTTGAATCTGGAATTCGATGGCAAAGCATGGAAAACCAATAATTCGCAAGGTGAGCTCAAATCAGTCAGCAGTAAAGATGCCGCAGGCGTAGTGACTGCCGTACCGGTTAAAGCAGAAATCGCCAAGCTGATCGAAAAAGAGCATCTGGGCACCATTAAATATGTCACCGGCGCAGTTGGCAAAACGGACTACCGCATCAGCTCCTTCTTCTCGCAAGTGGGTGCAACTTCATCGATGCAACTGATTAATTTGGCACAAACCGATTATGTAGCCAGCTATATCAAGGCCAATGCACCGCAATACGCCAAGCTGCCTATCCTCTCGTCAGCTGCTCCCTTTAAAGTGAACTTCCGTGGCACGGGCTTTACCGACATTGCGGCAGGCGATGTAGCGATCAAAAACATTGCCGACCTGTATCTCTATCCAAATACCTTACAAGCCGTGAAGATTGATGGCGCGGCGGTCAAACTTTGGTTAGAAAAAGCGGCCGAGCAATTTAATAAAATTGATCCAAGCAAAACAGCGGATCAGGACTTAATCAACGGCAGCTTCCCTTCGTATAACTTTGACCAGATCAGCGGCATTTCTTACGAAATTGACGTCACCAAAGATAAAGGCAGCCGTATCGTCAATATCACCTTTGATGGCAAACCGCTGGATCTGAAAGCTGAATTCATCGTTGTGACCAATAACTACCGTGCCAGCGGTGGTGGCGGCTTTGCTGGCCTTGATGGCAGCAAAACAATTATCGACAGCGGCGAAGGCAACCGTGAAATCATTATTAACTACGTGAAAGCGCAAAAAACACTGACGCTGGCAAAACAAGGCGCAGTAGCCAACTGGCGTTTTGCCAAGGTTAAAACAGCGGGCAAGGTGCTGTTTGAATCTTCAGCAGATGCGGCAGCTGAAAGCGTGGCGCGTCAGGACAAAATCGACAATGTGTTTCTTGATTCCACCAAAGCGGACAAGAGCGCATCGGTATTCCGTATTGACCTGAGCAAATAAGATTTAAGTAAGCAAACTTGTCACTGCAATAAAATCTGCCTGCCTTGGCTGCCTGCCTGGGCAGGCAGATTTGGAGTTTTTATGAAAGCTTTTTCCAAATCCACACAATGGATACTCGCCCTTGCCGTACTTATTGCGATGGCAACCGGCATCAAACAATATCAACAGCACAAACAAAACCAAGCATTGGCCATGCCCGATGCCGCCGTGCAACAGCTTAAATTAAATGCAGCTCAGTCACAGCTGAAAGAAATCGCAAATGCAGGCCACCCGCTTGCAGCAAGGCTGATTGCCGAGCAAACAGAAGACAAACAAGAAGCCGCAAAATGGTATGAAAAATCAGCCGAAGCAGGCGATCAAAAATCCCGCTACCAGCTGGGTCTTGCCTATTTAAAAGGCACAGGCGTGACGCAAAATGCCCAAAAAGCACGGCTCTGGTTTAGTACTGCCGGTAAACAGGGGCTTTATCAGCTGGGCATGATGACGCTTAAAGGCGAAGGCGGCGCTAAGGACCAGGCTAAAGGCATCGCCATGGTAGAAACCGCGGCCCAAAACCACGACCCGGCCGCGATCTACACCCTAGGCAACTGGTATCGCTATGGCGACTATGTAAATCAAGATCTTCAGCTGGCCGTTAAACACTACAAACAAGCCGCTAATCTGCAATATGTACCCGCACTGCAAGAGCTGGCACTCGCACTTGAAATGGGCGAAATGGGCCTAGATATCAACCCCGCCCAAGCCCACAGCCTCAGCGAAATGGCCGGCCATATCAGCCATTGCAAGCAAGATCATACGAATGAAGTGAAGGTGTTTGATTAAAGGGCTTGCTCATCCAATCGCTATGCAATGCTCAGACTATGATTTGCCCAATAAAAAGCCCACGTTCACCGTGGGCTTTTCTCTATATAGGCCATTTATTGCGGATAGGCTGGGGTTGATGCAGATAGATCCAGCCATTTGCCACTGGAAACCTGGTTGAATTTCTTTTGAGTAAGCGCATAAAACTGCTCTGTGGCAAGCGGCAGCTTTAGATCGGCCACCGAATCCAGCGCGCTCTGGCTAAGTGGCAGGCCATACATCACAAATATTTTACGCACATCCTGCCCGATGATTTTGGAGCTTAAGACATAGAGCAGCTCATGATTGCTGATGGTGTTATTGGCGTAACGGCTCATGCCATATTTATTGCCGGCTTCCCATTCCTTGCTCACCAAGCGATCGGCTTTTGTCAGCAGGGTAAAGTAATCCATGCTGGCCTGCATACCCGGCACAGCTTCTTTGGCTCGGTATTTACTGAACAGAAAAGCCAGCTGAAAATGCACCGCCCGCATCGGGTCCTGAGTATCACCACCCCAGAGGCGATTTTCCATATCGGCACGTTGTGCTTCACCACTCTTGCCACTTTGGCGGTTTTGCACAATGTACTGATAAAGAGCGGGGTGATCAGTGATATGACCGTTATCTATTCCGGTGAGTGCGTACTGGCGCATCATATGGGCGCTGGCTAGGATATTGTTATCACACTCAACGAGGCAGCCTTTGCCATTGAGCTCGATATGCATCACACGCTGCACGGTGTTGTGGCCCAGCTCATGGGCGTGCCCCCAGCCTGTGCCGCTGATCCCGGCAAAGCCATCCGAAGGATTACCTGAACACAGATAGCCGCAAGCCGCTATCCAGCCTACAAAATGCTGCACACCCGGTGCGCTGTGGATTGGCCCGTCGCACGTCCAGCCCAGTTGCGTACACAACGTGGCCACATTAGCCGACATCGGCATATTGCTGTAGCCATTGGCAATATGGTTTGAATCGAACAACATGCCTTTGATTTGATCGACGATATAGACTTTAGGCTCCAGATTGCCCATCGCCTCGTTGGCGTAATGAATGGTCTGCTGGATTTCGCCCCCCACAAACTTGGCGGTTTGCCAGCCAAAATCTTTACGCTTTAAAGCGGCAATGGCCTCGTTGATCTCTGCATCACTTTGCTCCTTAGTGAAATCAAAGTGAGCATATTTGGCTGCACCACGAATTTTCAACGTCACACTTTGGCCTGCAGTAGCACCCACATAATTTAAATACAGCGGGCCGCCAAAAGGTGTTACCAATACCGTTTCACCGCTTGATTTAAGCGGAATCGTAAACGAGTGCGGACGGCGTGGGCGCTTATAGCCCTCGCTCACATCATCGGTTAGCGGGTTGCCCCAGGTGCGCAGATAATTACTTTGCACGCCCAGCTTGCCATTACTTGCCAGCACTTCGATATAAACCGGCTTACCTGGTACTGCAGCCCTGCCAATCGCCGTTACGCCATCAGCCTGAGCTATCGTCACTTCAATCGTTTCGGCACTGCCGCTTACTGGTAATTGCTGCGCAGCCTGCGGCATAAAATCGCCCTGCCCCGCGCGAGCCACCGTGGTATTCGCACGGTTAAATGCCAGCCATGAATCAGAAGCATAGGTGCGCAAAAATTCGGCAGGCTGAGTGCTGCGATTAATTTTGCCGTATTCAATATCTGGGCGGTACAGATCCGCCCACAAAACCAGCAGCTGATGAAGATCTGCAGTAGGCTCTGCAAACACATCTCCCCCCGTACTCTGCAAGCTATCCAGCTCTTTATGTATTGCCGTAATCGCATCGGCAGACGAGGTGTCTTTACTTAAATCTAGGCTTACGCTGCTACTGCTCATCTGTTGAATGGCTTGTATCAACAGCGCCAGCTTGTCCCCCTGCTTAAGGGCATCACTCACCGTACGCTGGCTGCCTGCCGACATTCCCGCCGTGCTTGCAAAATAGTTACCGCCATAGCCACCCAAATCCATGCCTAGGGCTTGCAATACTTTGCGCCCGCCTGTCGAATCTCCCCAGTTGGGGTGCATATAGATCACAGCTTTGCCGCTTTCTAAATATTTACGGACCTGGCGGCTTAGCTCCGCATCGTCTCGTACCCCCGCGCCAAAGAACAACACGTCGGCATCCTGCCAGCAGCTATTGGTGCTGGCGGCCAGATCGCAGGCCTGGGCTTGCGGCGTTTTGCCCATGCGGGTCAGCAGTTTAGTCACACTCCTAGCATCGTAGCCCGCCGTGGCAAATTTAACGGTGGCGGGTAATGGCCCAGCCGCCTTGCCTGTTACCACCCAATTAAAGGCACGGCTGAACAAAGCAAAGTGCTGATTCTCTTTTGATTGATCGGCCATCCAAGCCAGCACATCCGCGCCATAAGCCAGACCGCGCCCCTTGCCATATTGGCTGATTGCCGCCATGCCTCGGCCTTCATCCGACACCATTAATGGCGTGGCCATGGTAGACAGGCTTGGCGTAATTAAATTGCTGTTTTTGCTTAAATTAAGCGTCAGATCAAGGCTGGCACCGCCATAGATATCGCTTAGCGCGGTATTGTTCTGCTGCTGATAGCGCTGAGCCAGCAGCAAAGCCTGCTGCAATAACAGTGTGCGATGTGAAGCGTTTAGCCCTGCCGTACTGCCATTTTTAACCGCCGTCGCAATTAAACTTGCATCACTGCTGCTGATGGGCACATTTACCGGGGGTGAAACGGATGGTGAATCAGAGCTGCCACTGCCACCACAAGCTGTAAGCACGCCCAGCATCAGCATGCTCAGAAGAGATTTATATTTCATCAGGGGAAATGCCTCGTTGAAACCGCGCGATTTGCTCTGTTTAAAGAGCATTAGATTTTCATGATATTACCAAGCGCCCCAAAAACATGACATTGGTGTTTCTAATCAGAAGAGTAAGTCATCCACTTACGCTGCTCCGCTGTTGCCGCCTGTCAGCAAATCCCTCATTACAGCGATTACTGAACAACAGTGATAAAGATCCTGCACTTGCAACGATAAAAACTATCAATCACATTTAAACAATCAATTTGTTTTGGCTATCACAAAATTGCATAATCGTTTTCAACAAAAGCGAGGCCACCATGAAGCAAGAAATGTCTTTGGGGGAACTCTTTTGCGAGCTGCTTGCCAGTCTTGTCTGGATGCAGTAATCCCAAACCAAGCGCTGAGCAGGTTGTCCACTGCCCTACCCATGCCTGCAGCGTTAAGCAAAGGAAGCAAATCATGTCATCTAAAAAACTCACCACAGCAGCAGGCGCACCCGTCAGCGATAACCAGCACGCCATGACAGCAGGCCCGCGCGGCCCGATGCTGATGCAAGATGTTTGGTATATGGAAAAGATGGCGCACTTTAATCGTGAAGTGATTCCAGAGCGCAGAATGCACGCCAAAGGCTCGGGCGCTTACGGTAAATTCACCGTGACCCACGACATCAGCCCCTACAGCAAGGCCAAGATTTTTGCTGAAATCGGCAAGGAAACGCCGCTGTTTATGCGCTTTTCTACCGTAGCCGGTGAGCGCGGTGCGGCGGATGCCGAGCGCGATATCCGCGGTTTCTCGATTAAGTTTTATACCGAGGAAGGCAACTGGGATTTAGTTGGCAATAACACACCCGTGTTCTTCTTACGCGACCCGCTGAAATTCCCAGATCTAAACCATGTGGTGAAACGCGACCCGCGCACCAATATGTTTAATGCCAATTCGCAGTGGGACTTTTGGTCCAGCCTGCCCGAAGCCCTGCACCAAATCACCATTGTGATGAGCGATCGCGGCCTGCCTAAAAACTATCGCCAGATGCACGGCTTTGGCAGCCACACCTTTAGCCTGATTAATGCAGACAATAAGCGCACTTGGGTGAAATTCCACTTTAAAAGCATGCAAGGCATTGAAAACTACAGCAATGCTGAAGCCGCAGCCGTGGTGGCAAACGATAGAGAAAGCTCTCAGCGCGATTTATACAACAGCATCGAAAACGGTGATTTCCCGCGCTGGAAAATGTGTGTGCAGCTGATGACAGAAGCCGAAGCAGATAACTACGCCATCAACCCCTTCGATCTGACCAAAGTATGGCCACACGGTGATTTCCCACTGCATGAAGTAGGTATTCTGGAGCTGAACCGCAACGCAGAAAACTACCATGCCGAAGTCGAGCAATCGGCGCATAACCCAGCCAATGTGGTGCCTGGCATCAGCTTTTCGCCAGATAAAATGCTGCAAGGCCGTTTATTTGCTTACGGTGATGCCCAGCGCTATCGCCTTGGTGTGAACCACGGCCAGCTGCCGGTGAACGCGCCTAAATGCCCGTTCCACAACTACCACCGTGACGGGCAAATGCAGACCGGCAACTACAACGGCAGCGCCTACCCAAGCTACGAGCCAAACAGCTTTGGCGGCCCAGTTGAAGACCCAAGCGCAGCTGAACCGCCTTTGGCCATTCACGGCGGCGCAGATCGCTACAACCCGCTGCAAGATCAGCCTGATGATTACATCCAGGCCGGTGATTTATTCCGCCTAATCGGCAAAGAGGCACAGGAGCGCCTGCTGGACAATATGGCCGGTGCACTCAGCCAGGTCACCGTCAGAGAAATCCAAGTGCGCCAGCTGCGCCATTGTTATAAAGCCGATCCGGCTTATGGCTTGGGCTTAGCGAGCCGCTTGGGGATTGATGGGGCTGAGATTAAATAAACCAACTTAATAAGCTGCAAATCAACAAAAGGCCAACCCTATGGGATGGCCTTTTTTTATACTGATCTGGCAGTAGCTAAATCAATGCGTACAGAGCTCATAAAGTTTTAACCCCGGCTATCCATACTTAATTTAAAATTGCCCAAAGCAATAAATCAAAGCAATCTGTCTTTCAAATTATTTTTCACAACAAGGCCACGATGAAAACCGCAATGCTGATTATTGATGTGCAAGAAGCACTCTGCAGCGGCGAATATGCCGCCTTTGAAGCCGCGCAAGTGATTAGCCGGATTAATACTGTGGCCCAATTAGCACGCCAAAATAGCGTGCCAGTGATCTATATCCAGCATGAAGCCAATGATGGCCTGCTTGAATACGGCACAGATGGCTGGCAGCTGGCTGCGGGTTTGCAAGCCCAGCCGGATGATTTATTGATCAGAAAAACGGCATCGGATTCCTTCCACAATACCCAGCTCGATAGCCTGCTTAAAAACTTAGGCACAGCGCACTTAATCATCTGTGGCTTACAAAGTGATTTTTGCGTAGACACCACCACCCGCCGCGCCCTTGCCCTAGGCTACCCTGTTACGCTAATTGCTGACGGCCATTCCACAATGGACAATGGTGTTTTGACTGCCGCACAAATAACTGCACATCATAATGCCACGCTTTCAAACCTGACCAGCTTCGGGCCACGGGCTAAAGCGATTTTGGCGGAGCAGATTAAGTTTAATTCAATGCCATGAAATAAATACTGTAGAGAGTACAAAAAAAAATCGCCCCACGGCGCACTACGCTTCGTAGTGCGCCCTACTTGCTAAAGCCCTGCACTTGATTTTTTAATGGCATACAAATGGCAAAGCACCATAACCACGCTCTTTGCATGGGGCTTTAAAGTCCCCTTGAAGCACGCCGAAGCGAGGAATAAGCGACTCGGGGTTTCGGAAAAGGGGTAGCGAGGCAGCGAGCGAGCAGCCTTTTTCGCCGAGCCGATTATCCGCAGTGAGGGGCCTTCGTGCTGGTCGGGGTCGCCTTCTTTGCTTACTTTCTTGGCGAAGCAAGAAAGTGAGTCCCAGCGGGGATGCCGCACCAAAAATAATGTGCCGAAGGCACTAAAAAAACATTGCTTTTGAGCTTGATTACAAACAACAGGTAAAACGCCATTTTTACTTCATGCCAAAATCTGGCAGGTCAGTACCTCGCTATATTACATACCAACCCCATGTAAATCTTCCCCCCAAACCACGCCAAGTTTTAGCTTCGCCCCCCACACGGGTACAATCCCACCTTTGCTGCATATATAGATTCGCCATGTCCCCCCATTCAGTCCTCGAACACGTCTTTGGTTACCGTAGTTTTCGCGGTGAGCAGGAAACCATTGTCAGCCATGTGGCAGGGGGTGGGGATGCGCTGGTTTTAATGCCGACTGGCGGGGGGAAATCGCTTTGTTATCAGATCCCCGCCCTGCTGCGGGATGGCTGCGGCGTAGTGGTTTCGCCATTGATTGCGCTAATGCAAGATCAGGTAGATGCCTTAAAAGAGCTGGGGGTTGCCGCGGCTTATTTGAATTCAAGCTTAAATCAGGATGAGGCACGCGATGTAGAAAATGCGTTTATCAATGGTCAGCTCAAGATGCTGTATGTGGCACCAGAGCGGCTGGTGACGCCGCGCTTTATGGCGCTGCTCAAACGCGCACATATTGGCCTGTTTGCGATCGATGAGGCGCATTGCGTCTCGCAATGGGGTCATGATTTTAGGCCGGAATATCTGGCGCTGTCTCTCCTTGCTGATGAATTCCCAGGTATTCCGCGTATTGCCCTTACCGCCACGGCGGATCATGCCACGCGCAACGAAATGATAGAGCGGCTGCGGCTTGAGGACGCACAAAAATTTGTCTCCAGCTTTGATCGGCCCAATTTGCGCTATGCCATGGTCGAGAAAAAAAACGCCCGCGATCAGCTGCTCACCTTTATCCGCCGCGAACACGAAGGCGATTCGGGCATTGTGTATTGCCTCAGCCGCAAAAAAGTAGAAGACACAGCAGCTTGGCTACGCAGCAAAGAAATCAACGCCCTGCCCTATCACGCCGGGCTAGATGTCAGTGTGCGCACTAAGAATCAGCAGCAATTTATTCGCCAGGAAGGCGTGGTGATGGTGGCGACGATTGCCTTTGGCATGGGCATCGACAAACCCGATGTGCGCTTTGTGGCCCACCTCGATTTACCCAAAAGCATAGAAAATTATTATCAGGAAACCGGCCGTGCGGGCCGCGATGGCTTGCCTGCAAACACTTGGCTGGCTTACGGCCTGCAAGATTTAATTTTGCTCAATAGCATGATTGATAACTCCGGCTCACCCGATATGCAAAAGCTGGTGGAGCGGCGCAAGCTCGACGCCATGCTGGGTTTAGTCGAAGCCACCGCCTGCCGCCGCCAGACGCTGCTGGGCTATTTTGGCGAAGAAAGCCAGCCCTGCGGCAATTGCGATAATTGCCTCAACCCACCCAAATTGGTGGAAATGACGGAAGCCGCCAGAAAAGCGCTATCGTGTATCTTTAGAACCGGCAATCGCTTTGGTGTAGGCCATCTGGTGGATATTTTACAGGGCAAGGCCACCCCCAAGGTCAAAGAGCATTTTCATGATCGCATCACCACCTTTGGCATCGGCAAAGAGGTGGACGAATCCGGCTGGCGTGCGGTATTCCGGCAGCTTCTGGCCCGTGGTGCAGTCCGCCTGAATGAATCCGGCCATGGCGGGCTGGAGCTGACCGATGCGGCAAGGCCGCTACTCAAGGGTGAAACATCGCTATTTTTACGCGAGCGCACCGAGAAGTTTAATTACAAGGGTGAAAAAGACAGCGACTTTGTCACCAGCTCCGATCAGGCCCTCTGGCAAGCGCTGCGCCGCCGCCGCAAAGAATTGGCAGACGAGCAAAACGTACCGGCCTATATTATTTTTGGTGACGCCACGCTCAAAGAAATGGTGAGGTTGCGCCCGGGGGATCATTACGAAATGTCCCGCGTTTCGGGCATTGGCGATAGAAAGCTAGAAAAATATGGCGATGATTTTTTAAAAGTGATTGCAGAAAACATGTAAACAACTGTTATTAAATATAAATATTGCCATTGTGTAGAGACCTAGCCAAAGGCATGATCTGCCTGCTTTTACTTCATGCTTATCACTTAAACGCCCCCACTCTCAAGGCATCACCATGAAAACATTCTGCTTTATTGCCTTTTTTTGCTCCAGCATCATGGCCTATGCAGATTCGATGCGTTGTGAGCAAAGCCTTGTCAGCACCGGCGATCCATTATTTATGGCTGAAGAAAAATGCGGGCCACCCAGCGACAAAAGAGAATACAGCGTGCCTGCCACCTATACCAACCGGCATGGCAAAACCATGGTTGATCCAGACAGGAGGGCTGCCGAGCATCAGATCTGGACTTACAACTTTGGCCCCAACCGCCTGATGGTCAGAATCAATGCCATCAATAATAAAATTGTGCAAATAGAAACCTTGGGTTATGGCAAATAAAAGCCGCTTTACAGGGCTTGGCCAATATCGGCCAAGCCTTACAGGCAATCAGACTTAACTAATTACGACCTGCCATCACCCCACCATCCACATCCCAAACCGCCCCCGTTACCCAGCCAGCCTGATCACTCAGTAAAAACGCAATCACCTTTGCCACATCATCTGGCTCTGCAATCCTGCCTATTGGATGGAAAGCATTAAATGAAGCCATTACGGCATCGATTTGCTCCGCCTCGATAAACGACTGATAAATTGGTGTTTTAACTACAGCAGGCGAAACCGCATTCACGCGGATATGGTGCGCTGCTAATTCCATGGCCAAATGCTGGGTGAATGAATGCAAACCCGCTTTAGCCATTGAATAAGCCGATGAAGGCGTGGCTTTAATCGCCTGCTTAGCCCACATTGAGCCAATATTGACAATTGATCCGCCCCCGTTCGCCACCATATTTTTAGCCACGGCCTGGGTAATAAAAAAAGTAGCACGATTTAAATTTAAATACTGATCGTAATCCTGCGCGCCATGCTCCAGAAATGATTTAGGGTTAAATGAGCCTGCTGCATTCACCAAATATTTAATATGCTGCTCATGATTTTTGGCAAAGTGAATTAAGCGCTCAATATCCCCTGCATTGGATAAATCAGCCTGCAGGGTTTCAATTTCACCAAAGCCAGCTAATTGCTGTTGAGCTTGCGCTAATTTGGCGGCGGAGCGGCCCACAATCACAGTTTTAATACCTTGCTCTGATAAGCGCTTTGCCGTGCTCAGCCCCATACCGCTTGAGCCGCCCACAATAAGGGCAATGGTTTGATTTAAGTTTTTCATTGCTGTGTCTCCGTTAAACAGTAAGATGTGAAACAGAGTTTATTTCCCCCCTAACCCCAAGAAAACCAGGTACAAAATGGTGGGGCAGGCACAAATTGGTACATCTTGATGATCGAACAAAGCAAAAAATTTTCTAAAAAAGCAGCACCAGAGCGCAGTGCACGCATGGTGGAAACCATCTGCGGCTGCAAATGGTCGCTGACTGTATTCAGCCTTCTGGCGAACGGCATCAAGCGCCCTGGCGAGATGGTGCGCTGCGTAGAAGGGCTGAGCACTAAAGTGCTGAACGAGTGCTTACGCAAAAATATGGAATTTGGCATTTTAGAAAAAACCATCTACCCAGAGCTGCCGCCGCGCGTTGAATATGCCCTTACCCCTCTGGGTGAAAAATTCCTTCATATCCTAGATTCGCTGGAAAAACTGCAGCAAGAAATGGATAGCAAGCCAGCCCAACCGTAAATTCTTTCTAAAAAAATAATTTGTAAGAAAGAAAAAAATAAGAAACTAAATAGAAAATCCATAGACCATCATCTATCTTATTGAAAGCACTTCGCCAAATTTTTCATGCATTTTGTAAGTACCCAGCGAAGATGCATTCCTCCTTAAAAAATTTTAAGGAGCCATTCGTAACATGGTATGGAGTGACTGAGATGGCTGCGGCAAGCAAAAAATCGACAAAATCCCCAAAAGTGGTTCTGGTACTGCAAGGTGGAGGTGCCTTAGGCGCTTATCACATTGGTGCTTATGCTGCGATGCAAGAAGCGGGCTTTGAGCCTGATTGGGTAACAGGTATTTCTATCGGCGCAATTAATGCGGCTGTTATTGCCAGCAACCCGCCGGATCTGCGTCTTGAAAAACTGGAAACACTATGGGAATCGATTTCCCGCCCGGATGGCTGGGGCAGCTTTTTATCAGGCAAAAGCCTGTGGGCATTTAATCAATTCAACGTTGCTGAAGCCATGTTACTAGGCCAGCCCAATTTCTGGCTGCCACGTATGCCCAGCCCGCTCTTATTGCCATCACTGCCCACCGATCAGGCCAGCTTTTGCGACACTACCCCAATGCTCAGCACGCTGCGTGATTTAGCGTCATTTGAAAATTTAAATGCAGGCAAAACAGCCAGACTGACACTGGGAGCCACCAAAGTGGATACAGGTGAGCTGGTATTTTTTGATTCTGCCACACAAAAAATTGAAGCCGAGCATGTGCTTGCCAGCGGCTCGCTACCCCCTGGCTTTGCAGCCACAAAAATTGGTGATGAGTATTATTGGGATGGGGGCTGCGTCAGCAACACACCTTTAAATGCCATTCTGGATGACAAAGGCGAAGATGATTTGCTGGTGTTTATGGTGGATTTATGGAGCGCCGAAGGCCCGCTTCCTACCAGCATGGATGCCGTGGCATGGCGGCAAAAAGAAATCCAGTATGCCAGCCGTAATACTCAGGTAGAAGCCGCCTGCACCACGCATAATCTGCGCCGCGCACTGGCCCAAGCCTCGCCAGACACTAAAGCCGTAGGCAAGGAAAGCGCAATGGATGTGCCACAACGCCATATTGATATTGTGCACATTACTTACACCCCCAGCGCAGAAGAAGGCTCTTGCAGCGATGCTGAATTCTCCCGCCCATCCATAGCCCGGCGCCGTGCGGCAGGCTATGCCGATATGCAGGAAGCACTGGCCCAATCGCCGTGGAAAAACCAAGAAAGAGCCGCCCATATCGCCACCACCCTGCACCGCTTGCAAGCGGGCAAACTGGATACACAAGTGTGTTTATAGGGAGATGTCAGTAAGCTTGCTGCATCAACACCGTCAAAATCGTCGCCCCCGAGTTGTTTTATCGGGGGTCCAGCAAAGCCTCTGGATTCCCGATAAAACCACTCGGGAATGACGATCCTTTAAATGCGATTAGAACTAAAGATTCACCCGCTCAATCTTATTCAGGCTGCGCCCCAGAAAGCGCTCGCCGATACTCTGGAATTTCACCGGCACATCGGTCACGTAAAAGCGATAATCCGGGGCCTGATGAGATGGATTAGCCATGCCGGAAGATTGCAGCAAATCGGCAGCCTGATCGGCAATGGATAAAGCTGAATCCACCAGCTTCATCCGCCCGCCCACTACATCTAAAAGCAGCGGTTTAATCAGCGGGTAGTGGGTACAGCCCAGAACCAGCGTGTCGATTTTTTCCACGAAAACGGGCTTTAAATATTCCTGCGCCGTGAGTTTGGTTACCGGATGATCCAGCCACCCCTCTTCTACCAGCGGCACAAACAACGGGCAAGCTTGTGAATACACGCGGTAGCCAGGGTTGAGCTGATGAATCGCTCGGGCATAGGCGTTGGAGTTAATGGTGGCTGGCGTACCGATCACACCAATGCCGCCAGTCCAGCTCACATCCACCGCATTTTTGGCACCCGCTTCAATCACGTCTAGCACTGGCACATTGGCGCTGGCCCGCACCAGATCAGCCGCCACTGCCGCCATGGTATTACAGGCAATAATCAGCATTTTTACCTGCTGGTTTTGCAGAAACTGTGCGATTTCCTGCGTGAAATGAGCGATGGTATCCACCGATTTCACCCCGTAAGGCACACGGGCGGTATCGCCAAAATAAATGATATTTTCAAACGGCAGTCTGTCCATCAAAGCACGCACTACGGTTAAACCGCCTACGCCAGAATCGAACACACCAATTGGATGAGAAGGAAGAGATGGATTTTGCATGGGATGGCATTTTACGCCGGAGTACCGATCTGAGCGAGCCGGAAGTTTGCTAATACTGGCTTCTATCGCATATTTTTTGCTAATAAACAGGAAAACGCACTCTGAAACCACTTCAGCAGCCGCGCTTAGGGCGCTTCGCGGAATAAATAAAAATGGCCCGTTTCATTGAAACGGGCCATCACTCAGGTATCAATGACAGACGATACTTAAGCCACTTCCGGGTGCATCATTTTTTGCAGTTTCTTGGTCGATAAGAGCAAGAGTGCAGCAGCGGCCATCGCCATCCCTACAAACAACATAAAGAATTCATAGATGCCATTGATTTGGTAGCCCATAAAACTTGGCACAGCTTGACCTGCTTCTGGATAAAAACCCGCCAAAATACCGGCAAACCAGTTTGCAGCCGCACTGGCTGTAAACCAAACAGCCATCAAGAGCGATGCAAAGCGTGCAGGCGCTAACTTATTCACCAAAGACAAGCCAATCGGGGAAAGGCATAACTCGCCCATGGTGTGCAACCAGTACATGGTGACCAACCACATGATCGATACTTTTACGCCCGGCTCGATATGCTTTACCGCCATCGCAATCACGATATAACCAAAGCCAAGGAATAACAGACCCCAAGCCATTTTGGTCGGCGAGCTAGGCTCTGCGCCTCTTTTCGACAAGAATGTCCAAAGTGAAGCCAACACTGGCGCAAAAATCAGCACAAACACTGGGTTTAAAGATTGGAACCATGATGTGGGAACGACGAAACCCAATACTTCACGATCCAGCGATTCGGCAGCAAAGAATGTCAGCGAAACACCTGCTTGCTCAAATGCAGACCAGAAGAAAATCACGAAGAATGACAATACGCCAATCACGATAATGCGCTCGATATCCACCTGCGTGAGTGGGGTATCGCGTTTCGCACGCTCTTCTGCACTGATTTTACCAGGTGCCTGACCAATTAATTTACCTGCCGGATCAACCAGATATTTATCACGGAAAGTGATAAAGATAGCCAGAGAAATCAGCATACCTAAGCCGGCCGTTAAGAAGCCCCAACGGAAATCAGCCGGATTACCTGTGTCACCCAAAGCGCCGCAAATCAGCGGAGCCATAAACGAGCCTAAGTTAATCCCCATATAAAAAATGGTGTAGGCGGTGTCTTTGCGACTGTCGTTGGGCTCATACAGCTGGCCAACCATGGTCGAGATATTGGGTTTAAAAAAGCCATTTCCCGCAATAATAAAGCCTAAGCCACTGTAAAACAGCGGGATTGCAATTTTAGCTTCTTGAAACCAAGTACCCGCAAAGAACAAGAGAAACTGCCCCAGCGCCATCAGCAAACCGCCCACCACAATAGAGCGGCGATTACCCCAGAACCGATCAGCTACATAGCCACCCACCAAGGGTGCCAAATAAACCAGGCCCGTATATTGGCCATACAGCGCCGAGGTAAAGTGCTTATCAAACGACAAGGCTGAAATCATAAACAGTGCGAGTAAGGCACGGTTACCATAGTAAGAAAAGCGCTCCCACATTTCAGTGGCGAATAAAAGGTAGAGGCCTTTAGGGTGGCTAGACTGATTTGCCATCTGGGCATCCTTAATGAGTGTGAGTGTTATGTTGCTACTATTAATACCTTACAAACAGTCGAATGCGTTACTAAAAATAACCACTTTTTAGCCGGTAATTTTCACACCGAAGGAACTTCATTCTTAAAAACAACACTAAGGCGACGTAAATTTTATAGATTCGCAATGTGCAAAATCCCCGCAATGCCGCGTAAATACTCACTTTTAGCGCTGCTATTTTTAATGTAAGGGAATACGCCCAGGGGAATATACCAGGAGCCAGGCAAGAGCTTGGCTTTTAATGACAGAAGATTGCTTGATCTAGCGCAGATATTGGCTTTTTATGCTTATGATAAAGACATAAACATAAAAATATTTGATAAATAAAATGATGAACGGCAAATAGTTGCTAAGCCCATAAGAAAAAATTAAGTAAATACACATACAATATTCTTGCTTAATAAGAAATATTTAAGCAGAAAGAAAGCATGTTTACAGAGCAATCCTATCCAACTTAAAACGCACAGCACTTCACAGAGATCACCACAGTCTGATGGTCCCCTCTGTGAGGCACTGTGCGCCTGTATAAGTCAGCGACTTTAAAAGCACACTACTCAATGACCTCCACCGAACCCTGCTGTTCAGAATTAATGGAAGTGCCCTTCTGCGGCCTTAACGCCCGCATCACGCTCCTGCACCATCACCGAAACCTCTACCGATCCTGATTTTTTGAACTGCAATTTAAGCGGAAATTTATCCCCTGCTTTTAGCGGCTGTTTCACGCCAAAAATCATCAGGTGATAGCCCATGCCCGGCTTCATCTTGATCGTTTCACCGCCTTTCACTTCTAGCTCCGGCACCTGGCGCATTTTCATTACATCACCCTCCATCGTCATGGTGTGAATCTCTACCCGATCAGCCCGATCGCTGCTTGCCGCAATCAGCTGATCATCTGCAGAACCTTTGTTTTCCAGCCCGATATACACCGAGCCAATGTCTTTACCCGGCAAGGTAGGCACAGAATACGGATGCACCACCCGAATCTCACCTGCCTTGTATTCATGAGCAAAAGCAGTAGCAGAAACGCAGACAGCGGCCAGTAGTAAAGCGATTTTTTTCATTTTTATTTCCCTTAAAAGAGGCAGAACATGAATCTGCCGGAGTAATAAACAAGCGTTACATCATGCTTAGGGCGGGTGAAACCCGCGTATGCACTAAGCAAAGTCAAAAAGACCTTTTTAGTGCCTTCGGCACGTTTATTTAGGTGCGGGATCCCCGCCGGGACTCACTTTCTTGCTTCGCCAAGAAAGTAAGCAAAGAAGGCGACCCCACGAAACACGAAGGCCCCTTCGCTGTGGACAATCGAGTCGGCGGCGGGCGGGATTGGCTCGTGCCTCGCTCCCTGGCCGAAACCCCGCCCCGCTTGTTCCTCGCTCCGGCGTGTTTCAAGGGGAGATTTAAGCCCCGTGCCGAGAGCATAATCGTCAACTTTTTTTCTTTGTTTATTACGAAGAACCCATTAGTTAGCACACACAGGCCCCACCCGCCCTACAAGAATATCTATCAACCATCAATACACCCGCAGATTCATCTGCCATTGCAACATCGCCAGATGATTCGACTCACCACTGCGCCGGGTTTGGTGCAGCTCCAGCGCCAGCAAATGCGCGGGGTGCGCTTGCCATGCTAGGCGCAGCCCGGTCTGGTATGGCTGCTCATCGCTATTGGCAATGCCGTTTTTGCTGGCAATTTGCGCAGCATTCACGCCAGCTAATTCATGGGCAATGCCCATCCATTCATGACGCAGCGCCAGTTTAATGCTGTCGGTAAGCTTAACCCCGCCCTCCAGTGCTAGGCTGTTCAGCTCTCCCTGGTAGCTAATGCGGCCCAGCGTGCTATCCAGCTGGCCATCCTGCTGCTGCCAGCTCCATGCCGATTGCAGCCAGTATTGCTCGCCCTGCCAGCCCGCTTTTGCTCGGAGCAGGGTGGATTTTCCCGCCAGACAATCTGTTAACTTACCGCAGCCCACAGCCTGCCCAGCGTGACTATGCCCACTATGCGCATCTGTGGCAAAGGAGCGATTTACATCAGATAAATACGCGGCATGGCCGGCCACAGACCACGGGCCATCCTGCCAGGCAAGACCCGCCGTCCACATTGCACTTTCTGCCCCCGGATAGCCGTGACCATTGAACACGCCCGCATGCGCCATCAGCTTGCCGGTGGTATAACGCAGGGCTAAACCATCTTCGTGCCAGTGATCATCGCCCAATACCGTATACAGCCATAAATCAGGCAGCGCCCAGGCGCTTAATCCGGCTTCGGCCAACACGGGTGACTGCCGGCCCAAGGCCAGCTGCACCGCATCAGTCTGGTAACGAATCACCGCATGATCTAGCACCACGCCCTGTTCGTGTTCGTCGTATGCGGCCATCAGCTGCGTGTCAATCTCTGCTGTCCAGCGCTGACGCCATTCAATGCCAGAGCCGCCATACCACGCACCACGCCTATCCTCACTACTTGCGCCCAATACCGGCAAGGGAGCGGGCCATGCCGAACCCGCACTCAGGTAGCGAATATGAGTGAGCAGATTAATATGCGTATAGTCTGCGGCCTCATCATCATGCGGCCCATCATGGGCCAGCGCGCTATTTGCTGCGGCGAGGATCAGCGAAGCGCTGATCATTAATAAATTTTTCATCGGTGAGTGTCTTTAAAAAGGCGACGATATTGGCTTTGTCTTGCTCGTTAAGCTGAATACGAACAATCAAATCGCTTTTAAATGGGTTAAGGCGGCCATCGCCAGCATTCGGGCCAGTTTTGATTTCACGCCCGCCTGCGGCATAGAAATCCAGCACTTCTTCCAGCGTGCCGATGCTGCCATCATGCATATAGGGGCCGGTAAGCTGCACATTGCGTAAGCTGGGCGCACGAAACATGCCCATATCTGCAGGCACACCACTCAGCTCGAATAAACCGCGGTTAGGCTCGGGAAAGCCACCTTTGCCATCGATGTTATAAAGCCCAGTGTTATGAAACAGCGTTTCAGCCGTATTGGAGCCCGCATGCCTCACCTGATCATTAAAATTAAAGCTGCCGTGGCAATGAAAGCACTCGGCCTGCTCGCCAAAAAATAAATCTTTACCGCGCAGCTCGGCCGATGTAAGCGTGGCCTTGCCTTGCAAATACTGATCATATTTAGACGAAGCAGAAATCAAGCCGCGCTGAAAAGTGGCAATCGCTTTAATAATCTGGGGAAAGCCAATCGGCTCGCCAGGGAAGACTTCGGCAAAGCGCTGCACCAGGGCCGTGTCGCTCTGAAAGCGCGCCAGAATGGTGGCCTTGTTTTGATCAGTGATGCCCATTTCTACCGGATGCTCGGCAAACAGCGGCACTTCCATTTGCCGCTCCAGCGTCGCCAGTGCAGGGTTGGCCCAAGTGTAAGTGCTATGCCAGGCTACATTAGCCAAACCTTGCGCGTTTCTGGGCGTGCTCTCACCGGTGGAACCTAGTGAAACAGCCCTACCATCCGTAAACGCCTTACTCTGATCATGGCAGGACGAGCAGCTTTGCTGGCCATTACCTGAAAGCCGCGCGTCATAGAATAAGCTGCGGCCCAGCTGAAACTTGGCCTCACTCATGGGATTGTCGGCAGGTACTTTGGGGGCAGGAAAATAAAACGGCAGCTCCCAGCTCCAGCTTGCACTTGTGCGCACCGGATCTGAGGTAGAAGTGCCCGACTGCACGCAGCCGCCGAGCACTAATGCTGCCAAAAGGCAGCGTTTAATCATTTCAAAGCGGCCTTAAAGACTTTAGAAAAACTGCCATCGCCCTTAGGCAGGCCCGCGTCTTTTTTACCTGCCGCAGATTCATTCAGGTTTAAATCCAGATTAGCGAAGATTTGCCCGCATTCAGGATCAGTCGGCCCGCTCATGCAACCATTAGAGCCGCCCGCATCCTTGCTGATATCCACGCCTTGCAAGAGCGCCGCAAGATCCAGCACCACCTGCTGCTTAGCCACATCAAAGCTGCTTAAGCGCACCGGCACAAGATTTGGATTGCTGCAGCTAAAGCTATTGGCATTCACCGCATCGGCCTTGCAGCCGGTGGCGCCTAAATGGAAATACCAGTTCACTGCCTTGCCGCCCACCGCGGGCACATCAGGATTTAACTCCAGCTGTACAAAGCGGCGGCCCGCCTGCCAGCTCCAGCCCAGTGCCATATTATCCAACGGCGCAGGCACGGCCATGGTGTCAGAGTGATTCAGCACCACGTCTTTACCCGCTGCATCTTTAGCCGTATCGGGCACGCCCACTTTAAAGCTCAGACCAATATACTGGCCACCGGGCGCGATGCCGCTGACCTGGCGATTTAACTCTGCAGAGCCACCCGCACACTGACCGGTTTTATTTTCAAAATCCAGCAAGGCCACATTCAAATATTGATTATTATTTTGCGTCAGCGCCAAAGGCACTTCCTTGCCCAGCGCATTAATCAGCTTGATATCGTGCACATACAACCGCGCATCGCGCAATTTAGCGGGTGTTGCCGCCAAACCTAAACCTGGCAGTGTGGTATTACACTCCACCGCCTGCGCGCCTGCTTTCAGCGCAAATTGCACCGAAACGGCCTGATCAGGCAAAGGCGCAACGGGAACGGGAGTGGTTTCAGTATCACTACTGGAATTGCAGGCAGACAAAATAAGTGCAGCAAGAATTGCATATAAACGCATGGTTTTCTCCAAACAGCATAAAGGAGCACACCGGCTATACCGGGTGCTGACAAAGGCTGAACAGATCCATGAAAACGCGTGAGTGTTTAGGCAACTGATTTCTGTAAACACAGCAAGCTGCAAGCTCGCAAAGCACACATGCTTTATTCCTGATAAATAAGATGCTTCAATTTGCCTTGAGAGCGCGCAACACCTTGAACTACAGAAAACACAAAGAGCACAGAGTTACACAAAGATAGATTAAGTGGTTTTCTCTGTGTGCTCTGTGTCCTCGTTTAACTCCGTGGCCCAAGGTTTAGCGCTCTCAGCACTTAGCTGAAGCCTTGCAGGGCATTGTGTTTAGCTCTGAGTCTACAAACCTACGCATTCAAGGATCTGTTAAGAGAAAACAGGCGGGGCGTGACTGGGGGGAGGCGATGAGAAATTACGGTGCAAACGCAGCACAGGCGGCGCGGGCATGCCAAAAGTATGCGGCAACATCGCCACCGCCAGCATGGGTGCAAACACATCAACAGCAGGTGCTTGGCTTTGATCCGCATGGGCGCAGAGCACACAAGCAGGTGCGGCTTTCGCTAAAACAGATTCGGATTTACTACCAGGCAGCTGGCTGAGCTGATATTCCACAATCGGTGTAAGCGTGCCGCAAAATACACTACTGCGCAGGGCAGACTGCGGCATCGTTGCATGCAGCAAGGGCATCAGGACGTGCAGCATGATCGCCAGAAAGGCAAAATAGATGCTGAGCTGATAACGTCGTGCTGTCATGAACCGATAAGTAAGCTGAAAGATGCGATTATATTGGCATAGGCGTATGTCATCCAATATAAATTTTCTAGGTGTTCACTTTTAAGCCTCTGCCATGACTTAAAACAAACTTCATCCATTAAAATGACAGCTCAAGCCCAGCCAAAACAAAGCATCGCGCAAATTCCATGCAAGGCACCCATACATGGTTTTGGAATTACTTTTTGCCTTTGCTCAGCATGGCAGGTCTTTCGCTTCTGCCACGCTAAACTTTAAAATGGCTCACGCCCTGATTTAGCTGATTGGCAATCTGCTCAACTTGCGATGCATTCTCTGCAGCATGCTGAATAGAGGTACTGGTTTCCTCCACCATTTGCGATATATCTTCCACCCTTGAAGCAATACTATTGCTGGCTTGGCCTTGCTCGCGAATCGCCGTAGCCATATCTTGCAGGCTGTGAAGGCTGGATTCCGCACCTGAATGAATACTGTTTAAAGACTCGGCCACATGCCGAGACAATTGCACGCCCCGCTCAACCTGAGGAATAGCGGCGCTCATGGCATTTACCACGCTAACGGTCTCGCCCTGAATCGCGGTTAGCATCGAAGCAATATTAACGGTAGCCAGCGAGGTTCTCTCTGCCAGTTTTCTGACTTCATCGGCGACCACCGCAAAACCACGGCCCTGTTCACCCGCTCTGGCCGCTTCAATGGCAGCATTAAGCGCAAGTAAATTGGTTTGATCTGCAATATCTTTGATTTCAGAAGCCACGCCAGAAATCTCACGTGCTTTCGCATCTAGCTGGCGGATCTGTGTGGTAGCTTCACTGACATTACCCGCGATCAGCTCCATGGTGGTGGTTACTTCCGCCACTTGAGTGACACCATTTTTAGCCAGCTCAGTGGCTTGCCGCGATGCCTGCTCGGCCACGCCCGACCCCTCAGAAATATGATTAATACTCACGGTAAGCTCTTCCATTGCCGCTGCCATATTGGTTGTGGCATCAGACTGGCGGGTAGCGGCAATCGAAATCTCTCTGCTGGAGCCCGCAATCTGCGCGGCCCTCTCATTCAGCAAATCAGCATCTGTGCGCACATTGCGCATCACCCTATTTAAGCCAATGACCATTTCCCCAAGAGAAGCCAGCATGCTGCCCTCCTGAGCTGACGCTACATTAATTTGTAAATCGCCATCGGCCACCCGTCTCATCACGGCAATCCCTTCCTGCGGCTCGCCACCCAGCTGGTGCAATATACTTTGCGCAATCATCCAAGCCACCACCGCTACCAGCACCGCCAGCAGCAATAGTTTTGCTAAGCCATACAGCAAGTTCTTTTTAAACTCAGCATCCACATCATCAACATAAATCCCCGTGCCCACCACCCAGTTCCAATCGGGAATCAGAACCGCATAAGAAATCTTTGGCTCAGCCTTATCCGAGCCTTTCTTTGGAAAGAAATAATCAACAAAGCCCCCACCCTGCTGCGCCGCCTTAGCCAGCTCTACATAAATAAGCTTGCCATTGGCATCTTTTAAATCGCCCTTTTGCTGCCCCTCAAACTCGATCTTGGTTGGTAGCAGGCGAACAATGTAATTTGTATCAAAGATAAAGAAATATTCAGTTTTGGAATAGCGCACATCCCGTAAAGTGCTAATCGCCGCCTGCTGAGCATCGGCACTGCTCATCTGACCTTTCTGGCTTAAAGCATGAAAGCGCTCAATCACCCCGGCAGCCGTTTCGGTCTGGCCTTTCACTTTATCCATCCGGTCTTGCAACATGGTGTCCCGCAGCGCCTTCATATTGGCGAGACTTAAAAACACCATGCCGCATAAGGCAAAAACACAGAGCAGCAACAAACGGGTTCTCACCCGGTAATTCATCAGCAAACCCATTTCGCTCTCTCTTTTTGAAGGGCCGGATCAATCGCTTTATCTGTTTGTAAAAAGAAAACCAGCCCACAGATAATCAACAACCTGATCAATTCTGATCAGCAATTAAATCACTTTAGTACATCTCAAATGGTATGCATGCCAATAGAAAAGTGTACTGACTCAATATTCCGCCCAAAGAAATATGTGAATGAACAATCCTGAAAAGTCATGACGTATAAAAATGCAATTGAAGAAGATGGCAATCCACAGACAGCCACTTCCCAAGCAGCCCCAAGTCCCTTGTACCGCAGCCAAGCGTAAAGTGAAATTATTAAACGCAGGGAAAATCCAAGGGGATAACACGGAATAAGCACCCGTATTTCAGCAGGCACGAGACATTTTGTATTGGGTAGCTGCCGGGGCTACTGGGGACTATCGGCTTCCACCAGCCTTGCCAGCTGAGCGAGCGACTCTTGCCAGCCGAGGTAGCACATTTCTAAGGGGATCACATCCGGAATGCCTTCCTGTACAACGCTTAAATCAGTGCCACAGGAAACGGATTTAAGTGCAACAGTAACCTGCATCACGCCAGGTAAATTTGGATCATCAAACTGATCGGTGTATCGCAGCCGCTCGTTGGTGACCAATTCCAAGTATTCGCCGCCAAAAGCCATGCTATGTTGCGTTGCAAAGTTAGTAAACGACATTTTAAATGTCCCGCCCACCCTCGGCTCCATATGGTGAACCGTGCAGGTAAAACCATAAGGAGGAATCCATTTGGCCATGGCTGCTGGCGTAATAAATGCCCGGTAAATGCGCTCTGCCGGTGCTTTCAGCACCTGGTGGAGATGAACAGTGCCTGTCATGGTATTGCTCTCCTTTGCCTTTGATGAATAATCAATTATTGCTTTCTGCTGACCTGTTCCCAGAAGTCTCTTAGAAACAATCCCGGGCTTAAGCCCCACAGATTGTGCGCTTCCAAAGATCGGGCCGGGCATGCAATATCATAGGGCCAGCCGCGTAAACCTGCCGAGCTGGGTGCAATACAGAGAGCGACCAAAATCATTTTGCTTGCGAAGCGTTTTTCTTTTCTTGCGCAGGATAGCCCGCCTTATTAAGCGTTGCGCTCCAGATCAGCTTATCCCATGGGCTCAGCACTTTTTTGCCCATCACCAGTACCGGGGTTCGCACCGAAAGGCTGCCCACCAAATTAATAAACTCGATCATTTGTGGCTCTGAACGGCTGGGGTTTTTTAACTCGTAATTAATTTTGCGGCTGTCGAGCATCTCTACCGCATCGCTGCAGGGCTGGCCGCATTCGGGCGAAACATACAGCACCATCACGGGCTGATCTTGTGACGGGCTTGCCGTATTACTTGGTACACGGATATTTCTTTCCCTAGCGTTCTGGCCGGGCGCAGGCTGATCCGAATAAAACACCCTGCCATCCGCATCGCGCCACTGATAAACCTTGGCGGCAAAAGCGGGCATAGCGAGTAAGGAAGCCAATAATAAAATTTTCATACCTAAACCTTAAACCATCTGATCTGCTTATCTATAAGCAATACATTATAGCCGCCAGCCTGTTTGCTTTTCGATCGAATCAATCAGCAAATGATGATTTATCTTTTGCCCCGATTAACAACCAATGCCGCTTATCTCTGCCTTTGGCCTTCAAACACGGATACCACACGTTTTATCAACTGGATGATCAGATATACCGTCTGTCGGCCGGGCATATAAAAAACAAGCCCGATGCCCGCTCATTTTTGCCCCCCCTTCCTGTTGACCTGCTTAGGTTACAAGCCTTTCACTGCGCCTTACCCGCAAATAAAAAGACATTAAACAACTGTTTAATAAGGGATTTCCTATAAGTAAACCCTATTGATTTATTAAAAAAGCAAGTCTAGTATCGATTAAATCAAGCTGAGTGATTTATTAAGAATCTCCCCTTGAAAGTTGTAAGCCATCAGGCCAGATTGCCTGTTCTTTGGAGAAGAGAAATGCTGCAAACCCGTATCTGTATCGCCCTTGCCTTTATCGCTGCCCCCGTTTTTGCCAGCGAGCCCGTCATTGGCCTGATTACCAAAACGGAGACCAACCCCTTCTTTGTCAAAATGAAAGAAGGCGCTGCCGCCGAGGCCAAAGCCAAAGGCGCCAAGCTATTGTCTGCTGCGGGCAAGGCCGATGGCGATAACGCAGGCCAGGTGACTGCGATTGAAAACATGATTGCGGCTGGGGCCAAAACCATTCTGATCACCCCGAGCGATTCCAAAGCGATTGTGCCCACGATTAAAAAAGCCCGAGAAAAAGGTGTGCTGATCATTGCGCTGGATAGCCCGACCGATCCGGCAGATGCCACCGATGCGCTGTTTGCCACCGATAACTTTAAAGCGGGCGTGCTGATCGGCGAATATGCAAAGGCCACCTTTGCAGGCAAGCCGGCCAAAATTGCCACGCTGGATTTATTCCCCGGCCACCCTGTTGGCGCGCAACGCCACAATGGATTTTTACAAGGCTTTGGCCTGCAATCCTTTGACGCAAAAAATAATGAATTAGCCAAACCCGCCAATGTAGTGTGTATGGCCGACAGCTTTGGCGATCAGGCCAAGGGCCAGACCGCCATGGAAAACTGCCTGCAAAAAAATCCGGACATCAATCTGGTCTACACCATTAACGAGCCCGCAGCGGCAGGTGCATTTAATGCACTTAAAAAAGCCGGTAAAGAAAAAAATGTGCTGATTGTTTCCGTGGATGGCGGATGTCAGGGGATTAAAGACCTTAAAAGCGGCAAGTTTGCCGCCACCTCGCAGCAATACCCGCTAAAAATGGCCGCAATGGGCGTAGCCGCTGGCGTTGAATATGCCAAAACAGGCAAAAAACCATCGGGCTACACCGACACCGGTGTCACCCTGATCGCCAATAAAGCGGTTGCAGGCGTGGACAGTAAAGACAGTAAAGCGGGTATGGATATGTGCTGGGGCAATAAGTAAATAGCCATCTGCAGGCGTGCCGATCCACAACCATCGGCATACCTGCAACATCTTCAAACACACAGAGGTTATCTATGCAGAGCTGGAAAGATCACATCCCGTCTATCGGTACTTTGGGGCCATTTCTGGCCCTGCTGCTGGCCTGCGGTTTTTTTTCATTTCAAAGCGAGCAATTTTTAACTGGCGCGAATTTCTCGCTGATTTTGCAGCAGATTATGGTGGTGGGGCTGATTGCAATTGGCCAGACACTGATTATTTTAACAGCCGGTATTGATCTGTCCTGCGGCATGGTAATGGCACTCGGCGGCGTGGTGATGACCAAAGTAGCCAATGATTATGGCTTGCATCCCATCGTTGCCATTTCTGCTGGCCTTGCCGTAACTGCAGGCTTTGGCCTGCTCAACGGCCTACTGGTCACGCGGATTAAATTGCCCCCTTTTATTGTGACCCTAGGCACGATGAATATTGCGTTTGCCATTACCCAGCTCTATTCAGGCTCGCAAACCATTACCGATTTGCCCGCCGCAATGACCTTTTTTGGCAACACCTTTGGCATAGGTCAAACCCAGGTCGCCTATGGCACCGTGCTGATGCTGGCCTGCTATGCGCTGAGCTGGATCTGGCTAAGGGAAACCGCGCAGGGCCGCCATATTTATGCCGTGGGCAATAATCCGGAAGCCACCCGCCTTACCGGCATCGCCACCCACCGCGTTATCCTGATGGTGTATGTGCTGGCCGGGCTGTGCTACGGCGTGGCATCGCTCTTATCAGTGGCACGCACCGGAGTGGGCGACCCGAATGCAGGGCAAACAGAAAACCTAGATGCAATTACTGCTGTTGTACTGGGTGGCACCAGCTTATTTGGTGGGCGCGGCGTGATTATTGGCTCCTTAGTTGGTGCAATGATCGTCGGCGTGTTCCGTAATGGCCTCACGCTGATGGGCGTATCGTCGGTTTACCAAATTTTAATCACAGGCATTTTGGTTATTTTGGCTGTGGCCACCGATCAACTGTCCCGCAAAGGAGGCCGCTAATGAGCCAGCCCTCAGTACACCGTCTCGTCATCGAAGCCAAAGGCTTAGTCAAACACTATGGACAAGTCGTCGCCTTGGATGGTGCTGATTTTGAGCTGCGTGCCGGGGAAATTCTGGCCGTGATTGGCGACAATGGCGCGGGTAAATCTTCCTTAATCAAAGCTTTATCCGGAGCAAGCACACCAGATAGCGGCGAAATTTTGCTCGATGGCCAAAGCGTATACTTTAAAAGCCCGATCGAAGCGCGCCGTGCTGGCATCGAAACCGTTTACCAAGATTTAGCGGTAGCCCCCGCCATGACCATTGCCGAAAACTTATTTATGGGCCGGGAAATCCGTCGGTCCGGCATTCTGGGCCGTCTTGGTTTTCTGGATAAAAAACGCATGCTGAACGACAGCATTGCCTATATGCAGGCGCTAAAAATCGGCATCCGCTCAATGACGCAAGCAGTAGAAACACTATCTGGCGGCCAGCGCCAAGGCGTTGCCGTCGCCCGCGCCGCCGCCTTTGCCCGCCATGTAGTGATCATGGACGAGCCCACCGCAGCACTGGGTGTAAAAGAAGGCAATATGGTGCTGGAGCTGATCCGCAATGTGCGCGACCGTGGCCTGCCGGTGGTGCTAATCAGCCACAATATGCCCCATGTTTTTGAAATAGCCGACCGCATCCACGTCGCCCGTTTAGGCCGCCGCGCCGCCATCCTCAACCCCAAAGCCATCACCATGAGCGACGCCGTAGCGGTCATGACGGGGGCCATGAAGCCCGAAGATATACCGGCGGAGTGGCTGGCGAATTAGGTCAGTGTGGAGATGAAAAACGAGAGAAAAGACCGGTTGCAGCTCATGTGCCCTAAACAAAGTCAAAAAGACCTTTTTAGTGCCTTCGGCACCTTAATTTTGGTGCGGTTAGCCACCGCGGGGCCTTCCTTTCTTGCTTCGCCAAGAAACGAAGCCAAAGAAGGCGACCCCACGAAACACGAAAGCCCCTGCGCTGCGGTCCAATCGAGTCGGCGGCAGGCGGGATTGGCTCGTTCCTCGCTCCCTAGCCGAAACCCCGCCCCGCTTGTTCCTCGCTCCAGCGTGTTTCAAGGGGACTTTAAAAAGCCCTATGCAAAGAGCGTGGCTATTATGCTTTTTCGCTGTTTGCTAATAAAAAAACAATTTGGTTAGCGCGTATGGAGTTCCACCCGCCCTATGTAGCCCAGCCCCAGCCAGAAAAACCCATGGAGAACACGATGCTTAAAGGAATAGACCCCCTCCTCACGCCGGAATTACTCAAGGTGCTGGCTGAAATGGGCCACGGCAATGAAATTGTGATTGCCGATGCCAACTTTACGGCCGCCTCATTGGCTGCAGGCAAGCCTTTAATCTATCTCTCTGGCGTTGGCATTGCCCGCACGGTTAAAGCGGTAATGAGTTTGCTGCCTTTAGACCAAGATGTCAGCCAGCCCATTGCCTATATGCACGTCAGCCATCAACCGGCTGGATGGTGCAGCGCACTGCAAAAACATATTATTGATGAGCTGCAAGCAGACGGCCATGCAGATGAAAGCCAATGCGAGGCCATTGAGCGATTTGCATTCTATGACCGCGTAAAGCAAGCTTACGCGATTGTGCTAACGGGCGAATTGCAGCCTTACGGCAACTTCATACTCAAAAAAGGAGTGATTTGTGAGCCCCTCGCCGGATAAAGCATCCGCAGCCAGTAGCCTAAAACCCAGAGGCTCGTCTCAAGGCGGTATGCGCCAGTACAACGAACGGGTTGTGCTGCAAGCCATCCGCCTTAATGGCCGTCTGCCAGGGGCGGAAATTGCCCGGCTTACCCGCTTAACGGCGCAATCGATCTCGCTGATCACCAAGCGGCTACTCGAAGACGAGCTGCTAATCAAAGAAACACCGCAGCGGGGCAAAGTAGGCCAGCCATCAGTACCGCTGGCTTTGAATCCTGATGGTGCCTTTGCCATCGGCATAAAAGTAGGCCGCCGCAGCTTAGATATCTTACTGGTCGATTTCACGGGTGCAGTCAGAGAGCGCTGGAATCTAAGCTATAACTTTGCCGATCCTGAGCAAATACTGACGCATCTTGCCGATTGCCTAGGCAAAATCAAAACCAGACTTAGCCCCCAATTTTGGGATCGTATTCAGGGCATAGGCATTGCAGCGCCGCTGCATATCGGCGGCTGGCAGCAATTGCTGGGGCTGGATGCTAACGTCGTTGCCCGCTGGGAGCGTTTTCAGCTCAATGAAGAAATCGCCGCCCTCACCGGCCTGCCGGTGCAATCGATCAAGGACACCACCGCCGCCTGTGTGGCCGAGCTAGTCGCCGGACGTGGGCGCGATGTGCGTAATTTTATCTATGTATTTGTCGATACTTTTATTGGCGGCGGCTTGGTGCTCGACAGTCATTTGCATATTGGCAAACACGGCAATGCCGGTGCCATAGGATCATTAGCGCTGGGAATAACAGGCAACGCAAACAGCCCGCAGCTGCTCAATGTGGCCTCGCTTTATAAACTGGAAAGCCGCTTTATTGCTGCAGGGCTGGATGGCAGGGCCACCAGCGACGAGCGCGCCGCCAGCACCACCTATTGGCCTCATACCCAGGCATGGATTGCCGAAACCGCCCCGCCCATAGCTTTTGCCATGCTAAATAGCAGCTGTTTACTGGATCTAGAAGGCGTGATTTTAGACGGCTGCTTTTGCAGCGCAGTTAAAGAAGCGCTAATTCAAGCCGTAATCACGTCCATGCAAGATTTTAATTGGGAAGGCATCGTGCCGCCGCAGGTCTTAGCGGGGACCATAGGATCAGACGCTCGCGCCTTAGGCGGCGCACTGCTGCCGCTCTACGCCAACTTCGCTCCTGATCGCGATTTATTTTTGAAACTAGATGGCTGACTCAGGATTACAGAACAAAACCCAAATTTTGAACCATGGCGAACGCAGAGGACACCGAGTTTCAAGGATAAAAACAAGGCTTCATGTCATGAAAAATGGTGGTTTTATAGGGTGGGCAAGCGCATTTATTGCGCACCGCCCTTGATGGCTTAAGAAAACCAAAATCATGCACCACAGAGAAAAACTAGATCTAAATTAAGCGATTTACTTCAGATATTAAATATGATCCAACCTAGGGTCTGTTGACGTTTCATTCACGGCTGCGTAAATGAAACGTCAACACACCCTAGCCATTGCCCCACTTAAACACTTCAAATGATTAAAAGGCCTGCACATGCCCTCCAGCTCAAATAATTTCCCAGTTTTTATAGCCGCCGGTGAAGCGCTCACCGATATGATCCGCACTGATGGCGAAAACTGGGTCAGTAAAGTGGGCGGCTCGACTTGGAATGTGGCCAGGGTATTGGCCAGCTTTGGACTGCACAGCGCATTTGCAGGGGCAATTAGCCAGGATTGCTTTGGCAATGATTTGTATCAGGCATCGCACACTGCGGGGCTGGATTTACGTTTTTTACAGCAGCTGGATAAATCCCCCCTGCTGGCCATGGTGCCATCCGCCCATCCGCCGCAATACTTTTTTGTAGGTGATGATTCCGCCGACTTATATTTTGACCCGCAAGCCCTACCCTCTGGCTGGCAAGGTGCTGCGCATTGGGTGCATTTTGGCGGGATCAGTCTGGCCCGCCCATCACTGGCAGATAAATTAGTGGCGCTGGCAAGAAGCCTGAAAGCGCAGGGAGTAAAGATCAGCTACGACCCCAATTTCAGAAATATCATGAACGAGCACTACGACGATACTTTCAAAACCATGAGCAAGCTGGCGGATGTTATTAAGGTATCTGATGAAGATCTGGCAGGCTTATTTCGCACCAGAGATATCGGGCTGGCATTTAAAACGCTGCACGGCTGGAATCCTGAAGCTTGTTTTTTGTATACCCGTGGCGCAGAAGGCGCATCGCTGCACACACCTCACGGCAGTGCCATCGCACCTGCCATACAAATCAGCGTGGCAGACAGCGTGGGGGCAGGAGATGCATCGATAGGCGGCCTGATTTACAGCATGATCACCTGGCCCCGGCACGGCACGCATGAACATCTGCGCTTTGCCATTGCAAGTGGCGCTGCTGCATGCATGCAGCATGGCGCAACGCCTCCCGGCTTAGAAACAGTGCTTACACTCTACGCTCAGGCTTAATGCCCGGCTGGCTCTTTGGCAGGAGCAGCCTCTGCCTTAGGGCCTTCAGGCTTGGCATTACTGTTTTGCTTGATACATTCTTTCCATGCCGCATTGCCTTTCCCGCCGCCAGCAGGCAAGACGCAATCACCGCCGCCAAATTTTACATAGCCTCCACCAGCGGGCTTAATATCCGCGCCTTCCTTAGGAGCTTCGCCATGGGCGGCTGGCGCTGCATGCTCGCTGCCGCCTGCTTTTGCCCCGCTACGCCGCTCTAAATCTTCAACCTTCACTTCAAGCTCTTCTACTTCAATTTTTTTCTCTTTTACTTCTTTTTTCAGCTCGGATATTTTTTCTTCAAGCTCTTTGCGCGTCTCGATGGTTTCTTCAAAAGACACTTTTAAGCGTGCAATTTGCTCAATATATTGGGTTTTTTCAAAATTACGTTTAGTCATCCCAATCGCAATACCCACAATCAGCACAAACAGAAAACCAAAAAAACCACCCGCAATAATCAGCTTCAAGCGGTTTTTTTGCATAAACGAAGGGCTGGGTGAGCCGTGAATATCATCCCCACTATGGGAGCCGGCAGATGCTGCAGCGTGATCACTCATCGTATATTTCCAGATTAAGGTAAGTTTACTTCTCCCTGACGTTCAAAGCTTACACCATCGGGGCGTAATGGCAGAAACAGTTTACCCTTAATACGATAGGCGATTGGCTTGCCACTTGCTTGCAAGCCATTAAATTGCTGAATAAATGTGCTCAAAGAAGTAGTGACATTGAGCTTAAGCAAAACTGATCCCAGCTTAGGCAAAGTCACCGCCTCACTGGAAACACCTTCGGCAAAGTGCTGGCCGTTTACATCTAGGCTAAGCTGCACCCCTTTAATGTCCAGCGATACATCATTAGGATTAGTAAGACGCAAACTCAGCACAAAACGCTGCTCCAGCAAGCCCACTTCCGCCACGCTCAAGCCGGCAAGACTGACACTGGGTTTTTCAAAATTGCCATACAGGCCAGCGCAACCAGCGAGCAAAAAAACCAGTAGCAATAAATATCTTTTCAGGCTTTTATACATTCATCATCTCTTGCAAACGGCGGCCTAATTCGCCATCTAATGGCATAGCTCCCGGAGTATTGGCATGAATAACGGCAATAGTCACATCGGCTTCGGCGACTAATTTTTCATTATCTGCCCGCACAATCCGCTGATGAATAATTCCTTCTTTATCGCTTAAATGCACCATCCGGGTTTCAATTCTGAGCACATCGCCCATAGTGGCTGGGCGCTTATAGCGAATATCAATTCTGCTAATCACTAAAGCCAGCTTTTCCTGAGTAAACCACTCCAGACCGCCACTTTCATCCACTAAAGCCCAGCGTGCTTCTTCTAAAAACTCTAAATATCGCGCGTTATTCACATGACCGTATAAATCTAAATGATAGCCGCGAACCTTGATTTCAGTGGCTTGAGCCATGTTTTTTTCCCCTGTGTGAAAATTTTTAGCAATCTTAACTTTGAAATTAATCCATGTCTTCGGGATAATCCCCGCATGCATCGTCCTACTATAGATTGGCGACATTCTCGCCCCTTCCGAATTTGCCTGCTTTTGCTCGTCATGCTTGTGGCGCTGCTTGGCACGTTGCCCTATTTTATTTCTTTTGATCTGATCAAAAGCGAGCTTTCCAGCATGCTGGAAAAAGACACCAAACGGCAACTCACCATACGTGGGGATGCTCGTTTTGTCTTGCTCCCGCAACCCGCATTGCTTTTAGATAATGTCACGCTGACCGAGCCTGGTGAAACAACTATTTTTTCTCATGCCGATCGGGTGCGGGTCGAGCTCAGCCTTTGGCCCTTACTGATTGGGAAAGGAAAAATCAAAGCGCTTGATTTTGAAAAGCCTGCGCTCAATGTGATCCGCCGCGAAGATGGCACTTATAACTTTGAAGATTTACTGACGCCTAAATCCCAGACTAAAGAGCTGAGCTTTTCGCTTGATACGGTTCATTTTACCGAGGCTTCATTCAAACTTTCTGACGAGTTTTTAGGCGAGAGCCTGCGCCTGTCGCGGCTAAATCTCACCATGAAAAACTTATCCGATTCTAAAGCCGGGCATCTGGATCTGGATGGCATGCTGCTGATTGGAGATGGCGATAGGCCGGTGCAATGGCAGGGTGCACTCAGTGCAAGCGCTGCCATGCGCTATCACGAGGCCGACAACCGCTTACTTGTTGCTGATTTATTGCTGGAGCTGGAGCAAAAAGGCGGCAGCTCGCCCGAGTTGCGCTTACAAGATGTAAAAGTAAGCACCGTAGGTAATCTGGTCTATGGCTGGCAACCGCTGCGCTTTAAAGGCGGTGAGCTAAAGCTAAATATATCCGGCCAGCGCGCCGGGCAGCACTGGAAAGGCGAGCTAGATGTGCCAGAGATTCTGCTCTCCAAAGAAGCCGTAAACCTGAACCGCTTAAAATTAAATGTAGATATGCAAAGCCCCAGCGGCCAGCTAAGTGCTAAAGCAACCATTCCCACGCTTGCAGGGATGAAACAAGGCTTGCTGCGTACCGAAACCGCCAGTTTTGAAGTAAAACTGCACAGCCCAGAGCAAAACTTAGCACTTTCATTTGCCAGCCCGCTGGAATTACTCAATGGCAGTATCGCAAGGCTGCCTGCCTATCGTCTGAGTGGCAGCTATACCAACCGCAATTTACCGCGCGGTGCGATTGGGTTGGATTTAACCGGGGCAGGCACGCTTAATTTACAAGCTGAATCACTCAGCCTGAACAGCCAGGGCCAGCTGGATAAATCACCCGTAAAAGCGCAGATCGAAGTAACAGATTTTGTACGCCCCCATTACGCGGTGGATCTTGATCTAAATAAGCTCGATTTATCGCCTTATTTGCCCGTTGTTGCGGCGGGCGCAAAAACAGTAAATCCGGATAAGCCTTTTGATTTTTGGTGGCTCAATAATCTGGATGCCAGCGGCAAGCTTAAAATTGGCGAGCTGGCGATGCAAAAACTGCATATCAACGATATATCGCTGGAATTTGCCGCAAAAAACCGCAAGCTCAATTTAGATCCTTTAGCTGCAACGCTCTACGAAGGCCAGCTGACTGGCAGCTTGGAAGTGGATGCCAGCAGAAAGAACGCCTCTTTCCGAGTGCAGCAAAAACTTGCGAATATGAATATCAACACGCTGCTTGCCGATGTTATTGACACCAGCCGCTTTGAAGGCCGTGGCCATATGGATTTAGACGTGGCAGCCGTGGGTAATCAGCTCAGCGATTTACGCCGGACTGCAGGCGGAAATGTGCGGCTGTTACTTAATCAGGGCACGTTACGTGGGATTAACCTAGAAGCACTGCTGCGTACAGCCAGCCACCAGATCAGTTTAATGAACGGCGAAGCCAGCCCCTCTCTGAATCTGGATGCTAAAACATCCTTCAGCGAATTGCGCTCTACATTAACGCTTAAGCATGGCATAGCCAGCAATAACGATCTGGCCGTTACAGCGGGCATTCTCAAACTTACTGGTGGTGGCACGCTGGATTTAAACAACAATGCCATTAACTACAATATGAATGCCAGCGCCAATCCCAAAGTCCCCGAACTGAAAGGATTGTCTGGCCTGAGCCTACCCATTACGGTGTCTGGTGCCTTAAATGCGCCTGAATATCATATTGATTACGCCAGCCTGAAAGAACAAATTCTGCTCAAGCAAAAAGCTGAATCTGAAGCCCAGGCAGCAGAGGCCGCGGCCAAACGCAAAGCGCTGACACAAAAAGCGGCAGCGGCAAAAAAAGCCGCCGAACAAAAAGCGGCTGCTGATAAAAAAGCCGCTGCTAAAAAATCACCCACTAAAAAAGCAGAAAAACCCCATAAATGAGCGATTTTTCCCAGCGTTTAATCGCCTGGCAGGCCGTGCACGGCCGCCACAACCTGCCTTGGCAGGTGTCTGATCCTTACCGCGTATGGCTGAGCGAAATTATGCTACAGCAAACGCAGGTTGCCACCGTCATCCCCTATTACCAGCAGTTTTTAGAACGCTTCCCCGATGTTGCCAGCCTGGCAGCAGCCAGCTCAGACGATGTGCTGGCGCGGTGGAGCGGCCTTGGCTACTACAGCCGTGCACGCAATCTGCATAAAGCCGCGCAAATGGTCATGGAGCGCTTTGAAGGCCAGTTTCCACGTACTCCCGCCCTACTGGCCGAGCTACCTGGTGTGGGGCCATCCACGGCAGCAGCGATTGCCGCATTCAGCTTTGGCGCGCAAGCCGCCATTTTGGATGGCAATGTAAAACGCGTACTGGCCCGCTGGGCAGGCATCAGCGGCTATCCGGGCACCAAGGTGGTTGAAAGAGAGCTGTGGCAGCTGGCGACAAATCTGCTGCCCAATACCGGTATCGAGCGCTACACCCAAAGCCTGATGGATTTGGGTGCCACTATTTGCACGCCCAAAAAACCAGCCTGTATGGCTTGCCCGGTGCAGGCCGATTGCATTGCCCGCCAGCAGGGCCGCCAGGCCGAGCTGCCCACGCCCAAGCCAAAAAAAGTCAGCCCAGAGCGGCAAACTGTGCTGATGATGGTAGAGCGCGGCGGCAAGATCCTGCTAGAGCGCCGCCCGCCTAGCGGCATTTGGGGCGGGCTGTGGAGCCTGCCGGAAGCAAGCTCCACGCTGGACGCCAGCAATGCCTGCCAGCAACGCTTTGGCTTAAATGTAGAGTTTGATAGTGCAGGAGAGGATTTCGTCCACGTTTTCACCCATTTCCGCCTCACCATTACCCCTCTCCCTGGCAGTGTGATCAACCAAACCGCCCTCACCCACGAAGACCATCTAGGCTGGTTTAGCAAGGCGGAAGCACTGGAATTGGGACTACCAACACCGGTAAGGAAACTGTTGATGAAGTAGGGCCGCTAGAGTGGGCACAAAAACATGCCAACGCTAAGCATCATATCTACATACGTTTGATGTACTTCACCCCTTTAAAAAGGGGAGTTAGGGGCAAATGCCGTTCACTTAAGCGATTTTGCTTAATTCCCCCCCTTTGAAAAAGGGGGGCCAGGGGGGATTTGCAGTTGACGATGAGCTTAAATAAGCAAAAAACCAAAGGCAAATCCCCCTTTTACAAAGGGGGAAGCAAAATCCCCTTTAACAAAGAGAGAAGCAGCAGCTAAAACACGGCCTAAAGTTGTGTAGATACTGATGTACGCTAAGTCCATGCTAGGGCAGGTGCAAGCCGTGTGTTTTTCAACATGGCTCGCAGCTTACCGCCCTAACAATAACGCCATATCACACCGCTTCATCCGCCAAGCGGCTGGCCTTCCAGTAGCTCATCAAACCTGCTGCAGAATAAATAAACAGCGCGGTCCAGATCAAAGAAAAACCAATCATCCGATCCGTACCAAACGGCTCTTGATACAGCCACACCCCTAGCAATAATTGCAGACTTGGGCCGATATACTGGATAACACCCACGGTAGCCAGCTTTAGCGTTCTGGCCCCCGAAGCAAACATCAACAGCGGTAAGGCCGTCACCACGCCTGCCCCCATCAGTAAAGCATCGATACTCCAGCTGATATTACCCAAAGCGCCCTGCCCTTGAAACTGAAACCAAAGCAAAGCCGCAATCGCCAGTGGGGCCATCAAAAACGTCTCTAAGGCTAAGCCCTCTAAAGACGGCAAGCTGGCTCTTTTACGCAACAAGCCATACACCCCAAAACTCAGCCCAAGGCACAGTGCAATCCACGGCAATGTGCCTGCCGCAATGGTAATCCACAGCACGCCCAAGGCCGCCAGCCCAACGGCAAAGCTTTGCGAGCGGCTCAGCTGCTCGCCCAAAAACAAACGCCCCAGCAACACATTAATCAGCGGATTAATAAAATATCCCAAGCTGGCATCCACCACGCGATTTTCATTCACCGCCCAGATATAGAGCAGCCAATTGAGCGATAGCAACAAGGAAGACAGCGCAAATACGCCCAGCACCCGTGGGTTTTTCACGGCCGGAATCAGCCAAGCCCAGTTTTTTTGCAACAATAAAATCACCGCCACAAACACCGCCGACCAAACAATCCGGTGCGAAATAATCTGCAGCGCATCAATCCCGTGCAAAGACTTCCAGTAAAGCGGAAACAGGCCCCAAATCACAAAGGCCAGCACAGTAAACAAAACCCCGCGCGAAGTATTCGGTGTAGACATAGAAAAAACCAAAGAAAGTAGCCAGAAAAGCAGCAAAGGACCACTTTAAAGGATACGGCACAGCAGCTTCAAGCAATATCTCGCTACAAACTGTAGGGGGTCTTAGAAGACTCCCGCGTCTCCATTATCGAAAGCCTGTCGCCAGATTTTATAACCGGTCAATTCTTCCGCAGTCACGGGAGCGTATCCAACCCATGTTTGCCCAGTAGCCGCACCGGGAGCACGATTGGGTGTATGTGCCACTTTGACAGTCCACTTTCCCGTTTTCGCCGCCGCACTTGCTTCTTCGAAGGTCTTGAATTCGTTGTCGCCGTATGAGGCACTAACGACCAATAAGTAATCATCTTCGCTTGCCACGAACGGGCGACCTTGAATATTGATGAACGCTCCCCTATTGAGGGAGATGCGATCAATCTTGAGAATTTTGTTGACGGCAAATTTGCCATCACCTCTCCGACTTACAAGGAGATCACCCTCTTTGAATGGAAATACTTTGTAGTCAGGTGGGAAAAAATTCCCAGCTTGAGTCGTCATAGAGATCAGCACCAACAGAAGAGTAAATAGTTTGGGCAGCATGGAGAGAGATTCTGATGCTTAAAGTGGGAATTCAGCGGACGGCGCAGGTGGTTCGCCAGAATAGCGGGGTAGATTTCACTCTTTCTGGCCCGTCTCGTCGTTCCCCAGATCCCCAAACGTAATTGCCACTTTCTGGCCTAATGCTCCAGGGACTTTCCTGAGTTCATCTGAAAGAACATGCAGCTTCTCCTGAAGCTGACCAAGTATGGTTGATATATGCGAATTGAGTCGAGTCGCAGACACTTCTTTCGCCAACTCAAATGGAAGTTCTGCGACAAGCAGCCATCCGATTTTGTCGTGGTCCAAGAGTTGAACGGGAACAATGTCGGCATCCGAGTGAGCAATAGCCTTGTTTCTTAAGCTCATCAGCTTTGTGTGCAATGTTTTGTCAACGCTAGGGAATAAGTCAATACTTATCTGATTTGTTGCGATGCCGGCGCCATTGTTGGCGCCGAATGGCCTGCAATACGAGACAACAGCAGAAGAAAGCAGGGATTGCCGTAAAGCTGCATCAGCTGCTTTATCTCCAAGACTGACTGGCAATTTTTCAAGTGCGTCCAGAAAACCAGCGGCTTCTAGCAAGTCTCGATTCGCCATGGCAAGACGGGTCGCAATCTTGACTTTCGGTAATGCCGTGTTTTGCGCAATGTGGGGCATAAGTAATCCTAGACTTGTAAAATCTTACGTTCAACGCAAGGGGCGGCCGCAGGTGGATGTCCCCTTGACGAAGAGCAATGGGATCAGGTCTTACATTTAGCATGAAATAAAATTTACCATAGTTTGCAAGACTGGCTCAATATAATTGCTTTATGTCAAATGTAAGACCTGACCCTATGGTTTCAGCAATCATTGCCGCAATCAATAGAGAGTGGATCATTATTGGCATTTAATTTACGGCCACAAATTTTACAGATTATGAAAAGCCTAACGCTTAGATAAGCTGTAATTTCGACACGAAATAATCAGCTTGATTTATATGTCAGCTTAAATTTATTACTCCCTCCTTATATATCACGGCATTTCCTGCAATAACCACATGATCCGCTTCTTTCTTGCATATCAATTTTCCACCACGCTCTGATAGCTGCATCGCAATTAATTCATTCTTACCCATTTTATTGCTCCAAAGCGGAATTAATGAACAGTGCGAGGATCCAGTCACTGGGTCTTCAAGAATTGTTGATTGTGGCGTAAAGTATCTTGATACAAAGTCTGAGTTATCACCCTTTGCTGTCACACATAAACCACCTGGATCAAGATTAATTTGATTGAATACGTCTAAATCAACCTTTATATCCCTTATTTGTTTTTCACTATCATAAATAAAGATATAATCACGTGATTTGTATATCTCTGCTGGTTTTATATTAACGGACTTTAGCAAGATGTCTGGTGCTGATGCAGCGATTGGGGTTCTTTTCGGGAAAGACAATGAAATCAAGTCATTATCGATGACTGCTTTCAATTCACCACTGATTGATTGAAAAATAATGGTATTGATAGAATCAATAAATTTGTTTACAACAAATGCTGCCGCAAGTGTTGCGTGACCGCAGAGATCCATTTCTATATCTGGCGTAAACCATTTAATATGATAGGTTTCATTCTCTTTTACGACAAATGCAGTTTCTGGCAGCGCATTTTCCCTAGCAATTTGGCACATGATCTTATCTGGCAGCCATTTTGGCAAAATACAAACGCCCGCTGGATTACCGTGAAATATCTCATTAGTAAAAGAATCAACATGAAAATACCTTATTTGCATTTCTTCTCCTGCACGATGAATTAAGCCAACGTTAAACACAGCAGCGGGCCTACGCTGCAATTAGATATAGAAAAACCACACGCTCCGGCCAGTCTGCTTGAATGCTATGTTAGGCGTATTGCTGCTGTAAAAAGATAAAACCCCCTTTTTTGAAATAAACCACAAAACTAAATAAAGGGGCCACGAAAACAGGACTAAGAAATTAAAAGCGTATTAATAAACGGCGTAAACAAAAAGCTGAAAAACAGGATAAAAATATCAACACAAACTGCCACTACAACGCGCCAGCTAACAAACAAGATTGGCCAAGGGAGCCTAACGTCCAAGTCCAGCCGCTGCCGAGGAGCGGAGCGACGAGGGAACCCCAAAGCTGCGCTTAAGGGTAGACAGCTACAACGCCGTGTTAGACCAGATCTGCTAGCCAGCGAAACGGCGCTTGGTCACGATATCCAGCCTTTTCTTTATCTGAGAACTTAGCCCACATGACTTTGAAGGTGAAGCCGCCAACACCAACGCCATTTACAACATAAAGCCAGTCAGAAATTCGCGGCCGTTCAATTTCTATGCGGTCGCCCTCTCGCACGACATTGGTGTAAATCGGTTCACCGTTCACTATGCCAAATACCGAGTCGCCACGTTTCTCGATATCTGAGAGAAATATGTGTTCGACTTTAACGTTCCGCTTCGATGCTGGGAATGAGTACTTGACCAACGCTTGCTCAAAGGCGGGAACTACGCGCCGACTTTCCTCTTCGAGAGCCGCGATGAACTCGGGGTAACTTTCTTGAGCACGGCTAATTGCACTGAGCATTTCCGTGTCCTCCCCTTCAAACCAAGATATCGGTTCAGCTGGTAGATTCTTTCGGCGAAACATTCCAAACATGTTGGCTCCTATGAGAAAGGTATGGTCTAACGTAGAGCGAACCGGCGCTGCGCGGCTTTATCGCTCAACGACCCGCAACTGAAAGGGGCAAGTTGAGCGCAGTGCTATGCATTTTCTTCCACAAGCATGACGCTAAAGTCCGTTATTTCTTTCAAGTTGGGAAATTCTTCACTGCGCTGACCCCACCAATAAATGGACTCTCGGTATAGCAAATATAGAAACTTGTGATACTTCTGGTAGAACTCACTAAGGCTGAGAGTTGATGCCCGCTCATAGGCGACATGACCTATCGCCTTATTTCTGAACTCTCTGAAATCTTTCGCGAAATCAGCAGGAACGGTAATGTCGTAGCAGCTAATGTGATTTACCCAAGATGGAGCCGTTCCATTTATTATGGCATCTCGGTACTTATCCATAATTCGCTGAGCATGATGCATTACATAGCCTTCAATTATCCTTATTCGTTGATCGCCCTTTTTGTTTGTAATGTCTGTATTCTTGGCATCGCGAGCATGGCACCCCATGAGAAACTCGTACAAATGATGTATGAAGCTTGCATAGGCATTGTAGGTTTTGTAGGAAAGCTCTCGTGTTTGCCCATGCATTATCATCTGTTCGGCATGCTTACAAAACTCTTTGAAAGCATCATCGCACCTCATGAACTCATGAGTTAACACAGTACAGTGATCGTTATCTACGTCATCGCCAGCTTCAAATTTCACCGCCGCCTCCAAATGCCTAACAATATGTAGATCCCCTAAAATGACAGAAAAACCGCCATCCGAGGTGCACAAAAAACCCCGCCCCTAAGGAATACCTTGCTAGGCGCAGCCTGAGGTATTTTATGCCGTCATACTACACCCGATAAGCGGCGCTTCCTACTCCATCCTTATCAATTTGGTCAGGTTCGCGAATAAAAGCGCTTCCGCCATACAAGTTTAATTCTTAGCTAAAATCCGCTGATTTATCCCTAGCAAGAGTAAGCAGACCTAAGCGCAATTGCTAGTCTCCATCGCGATAAACCTTGAGCTTCGCCCCCACAAGCCAACACAGCAGCTCTGAGTTACAATGCGCGTTTAGTGGCAGGCTCTGCCCTGCTGCGTATTTTCTTGGATTTTGCTATGTCTACGCCCCGCGTGCTGTCTGTTATCCCTCCGATGACGCAGCTCAACACCCCCTACCCTTCTACCGCCTATATCACGGGTTTTTTGCGCTCACGTGATGTGGATGCCGTGCAGGAGGATTTGGCGCTGGCGCTGGTGCTTAGATTGTTTTCTAAAGCGGGGCTGCTAGAAGTCAAAGCCTGTATCGATGCCTTGCCAGCTCGCCAGCGCAGTTTTCAGGTGCAGGCCTTTGTTGATCAGTTTGATCTTTACCTTGCTACCATCGGCCCGGCCATTGCCTTTTTGCAAGGCAGGGATTCCACCGTGGGCCACCGGATTTGCTCGCGCCAGTTTTTGCCGGAAGGCTCGCGCTTTGAATCCTTGGATGTGTATGTGGACGATGAAGGTGGCGATCCGCTGGCTTGGGCTTTTGGTGCGCTGGGTATGCAAGACCGGGCGCGGCATTTGGCTACGCTGTATCTGAACGATATTTCAGATGTACTCCGGGATGCGGTCGACCCGCGTTTTGAATTTGTGCGCTACGCCGAGTCCCTAGCCTCCAGCCAGCCTAGCTTTGATCCGCTGGCGAAAGCCTTGGGCGAGCCACTCAATCTGGTGGATAGCACGCTGCTGGAGCTGACGCTGGCATCGGTTAAAAAGCACGCCCCCACCATCGTCTTAGTGTCTGTGCCCTTTCCCGGCGCAGTGTACGCAGCCTTTAGGATTGCTCAGGCGATTAAGCAGCATCACCCTGAAATCGTGCTGGCGCTGGGCGGCGGCTTTGTAAATACCGAGCTACGCGAGATGTCGGACCCGCGTGTATTTGATTATTTTGACTTTGTAACGCTGGACGACGGCGAGCGCCCGCTGCTGGCCCTGCTCGATCATCTTTATGGCAAGCGCAGCCAACAACGCTTAGTGCGCACCTTTGTCAGGAATGATGGAGAGGTCAAATATATTAACTTTGTAGAGCCAGATATCGCCTTTGCCGAAGTTGGCACCCCAACTTGGGATGGCTTGCCGATTGATCGCTACCTATCGCTCTTAGATATGCTCAACCCCATGCACCGGCTGTGGTCAGATGGGCGCTGGAATAAGCTAACCGTGGCGCACGGTTGCTACTGGAAAAAATGCAGCTTTTGCGACGTGAGCCTCGATTATATCTCGCGCTATGATGGCGCATCGGCCGCCACTCTCGTTGATCGCATCGAAGAAATTATTGCCGAAACAGGCCAAACCGGCTTTCACTTTGTTGACGAAGCCGCCCCGCCCAAAGCACTAAAAACACTGGCGGCAGAATTACAAAAGCGCAATCTGGCGATTTCTTGGTGGGGCAATATCCGCTTTGAAAAATCTTTCAGCCCCGAGCTGTGCCAATCGCTGGCCGATAGTGGCTGTATTGCCATCTCTGGCGGGCTGGAAGTGGCCTCTGATCGCCTACTCACCTTGATGAAAAAAGGCGTATCCATCGATCAAGTTGCCCGAGTGACGCGAGCCTTTACCGACGCAGGTATTCTGGTCCACGCTTACTTGATGTATGGCTTTCCCACCCAAACCGTGCAAGATACGGTGGATGCGCTGGAATACGTACGCCAGCTCTTTGCCGAAGGCTGTATTCAATCGGGCTTTTTCCACCGCTTTGCCTGCACCGTGCATTCGCCAGTAGGCCAGCATCCAGAAGAATACGGCATCGAGCTGCTGCCGCTACCCGAAGTCACCTTCGCCAAAAATGATGTGGGATTTATCGACCCCACCGGCGTAGACCACGACACCCTTGGCGTGGCCCTGAATAAAGCGCTGTACAACTATATGCACGGCATTGGTCTGGATGATGATGTGCGGGTATGGTTCAGCGGAAAAGTGCCACGTACCACGGTACCAAGAAATAAGATTGCTAGAGCGCTGGCGGGGAAAGGCTAGGCATCATTCACGTACAGGCGTCGATCATAGCGATGTAAGGCGGGTTAGCCAAAGGCGCAACCCCTCTCTGACTTTGATATCACAGCGGGCAATCAGCGTGGGTTGATAAAACCAACCCACGCTTTATGGCTATCAAAGGAAATAGTGAGGCATTTAGCGGATAAGACTTTAACCCTAGTTACCTAGCAACCCAATTCCCTGCAACAAAAAAACTCATTCAGGCAATGTATCTTTGCACCATCCATCAAAGAAAGGTTGCCTCCATTGCCGATCAATGTATTTTTCATTATCAATAACGCCTTTTGCGTCTTGCTTGCTGATCGTCAAATTGCAATTCCCCGTTAAAGGCTGAATAACTAATCGAATTTTGTATTCTGATTCATCCGGAAAAAAAGTTGCAGCTTTATAGCAATAATTAACCTTTCCTCCACCGTCGAAAGAATAACCAACAAATAAAGCAAGCGGCTTAGCTATTGGAACGCTAACAGTCCTCGATATTTTTGTATTGACAAAATGCACCTTGCTGCAATCTTTAGCATTCTCGTAAATACCGAACATATAGTGTACTTTTTCTCGCCCAGCATCCAAGAAGGTTAGCTTAGCGACTGGCTCACCCGGCTTAGTAAACTCATGAGGAGGAATTAATGGTGAATCCTGGTGTGGCACTGCGCAAGCAGACAGCAATATGGATGTTATTAGTATTGCACGCATTGTTCTCTCAATAATTAAACCATTCGAGTCTTACTTTATTTTTATATTTTCTTTTATGAATCATTGAATATCATTTATTTTATAAAAAAATTATAAAAACATAAAAAAAATCTATTTGATTACATCGATTCAAAACTAGATCTTTTCCTCAACCTCAACACATACCCACAATACCCCAAATCCAATAAAGTCGAGGCTACAGCTAGGGTTAAGATAAAGTAATCGTGGGGATAGTGCAGATACATAAATATTGAAACTAAGCCCGTGCCCAAAGTACGCGTCCAAGCTATCGCCCATGCATAGCCAATGGTGGAGGGTTGTTGTACTAATAAAATAAAGCAGAGCAGGCTGATAATAAACTGGCAGATATAGGCAGAGCGTGCGCCGATTGGGGTTTCAATACCAGATAGCGCCATAGTCCAATACAATAAAACAAAGAAAACCACGCCAGCCCACACAATAGGCTGGTAATAGCGTTTAAATAACGGAGTGGTAAATTGGCCTGTGCCTAGTTTTAATACTTGCCAAAAAATAAACAGGTCAAAAAACAGCCAAGCCCGGTAAGTCCAGACTAAAAATACGCCCATATCGGTGCGCAGCAATACGCCCCATACAAATTCCCATGCCAGATTACTTGCTGCGGCAATCACGGCCATTTCAACGCATTGATGGCGTTTGGCTTGCAATAAAATCAGCACATAAGCCACCACCCAAAGCAGGCAGCCTATGGCAAAAAAGGCCAGTTGCAGCGGCGTATACACACTGCCATCAATACTGATTGTATTAAACCATGCTTCAGGATTATTGCTGCCTGTACTCAGCAAGATCATGCCTCGCTCCTCTGCAGCATGGGGCACTGTGCTGCGGATGGGCGCATTTGTTCGGGGATTTGAAAGGCTTGGCCACAATAGGGGCTGGCCCAGTGCTTTTGTAAGACTTCCATAAAGTGCTCGCCATATTCTTGCATAAAGCTTTCTACGGTATGCGAGCTATTAGCTAGGCGGCTTTTCCAGCGGAAAACCCAGCGCAGCACATCCATCATCCAGCTCCAGCTATTGTGCTTTTTAAGCCCCAGATAGCTGGCATTGCGGCTACCTAACAGCTTGACCATTAATTCAGGCACAAGGTCTGCAGCCAGATCTGGCAAATTGGCTTGCAAGAAGGCCACATGGGCTTTGGTCAGCATTTTACCGGCATCAGAGGGGCCAAAATTACGGCGTTGCAATGCCCGCCATACTTCGCGCGCTTCATTAATGTTCACCGGCATGGCTTCAGGGTGAATGCCGAGTGCGGCACCAATTACCCGCCATAAATACAGCTGGTCTTCTTCCTGCTCTTTACTGACCTTAACCCCCAGCTGACGCAAGCCTTCGATTGCCTGTTGAGAGAAAGCCAGCATGGTGCCGATCAGCTCTTCCTGATTAATCGGTACGCCCCAGTCTGCATGCCAGTTTTCTGCAGCACCACGCTGTTTGGAGCGGGCAAAATGGCGTACAGCGGCATGGATCAGGCGAATTTTGCGAATCGTCAGCAAGCCCTTGCCATCGGGATCAAGGCCGCCAGGCTCGGCTACATTCAGAATAAAGCGCAGCGTTTCAGAAGCACGGCGTTCAAAATGCCCGGTAAGCTGGCCGGTAGCCGCCAGAACCTGTGCCCCGCCCACCCGGCCCGCATAAAGCACAGGCAAAGAACGGCACATCAGGCTGATACCAAAGGGAATGCCATAGGTCGTAAAAAACTGTTGTGCGCGCTCTAAGCGGGCAGCATCCACATCATCGGGCAGTTTGGCCGTGGCTTCTAAATAAGCCAGTAATTTGGGTGGGGTATCATTAGGCCATGCTATATATGTATCCAGCTGAGCCAAAATCTGATTAGCCTTGTTGATATTGCCGTTCAGAATCAAATCGCGCATACAAAGATCTGCGAGAGGATCTGCACTTATTTTGAGTTGGTCGAGCGTGGCATCAGACCAGATAGGAGCATTGATTCGTAGCATCACAATTTTACGCGCGTTCCTGCAGAGATCATGGTGAAAAACGATGATTTGTTTACCAAAAAAGCAAACAAACAGTCAGTGGCCGACAACAGTACGTCAGGTTTAGAGGCGATTTCAATAAATAATATCCATATCAATAGAAAGCGCTATAGCCTTTTTTCACCTAAAGCACGTATTATGCCGCTCTCATTATTCGCGACTTTAACCATTTTAACGCAAGTATTACTTGCATTGTTATTTTTTATTGTTTTTGAAGAAAGCTTTACTCAGGGCAAAGAAAATATATCGCATGCTTTTACTAAGAAATAGACCTTGTATATCCTGACACTCCATTCTCTTCTCAGGACTATCTCCCGATACTGGCTTGGGCCATGTCTGGCTATGTTTCTATTTGGCCAGGCTCAGGCATTCACGGTAAACGAGGGCATGGCGGGTGTTCAGATCGAGCATGAGCTGAAAGTGTGGCAAGACCCAAGCCGCCGCCTTGATGTGCACGGAGCAGAAAAACAGCGCGATACCGGCCAGTTTCACACTCCCAAAGGCCTGCTGCATGTGCTGGGCTACTCCCGTAATGCAGTCTGGTTTTCGTTTCGCCTGGATAATCCCAGCCCCAGCCCCATTAGCCATTATCTTGAATATACCGAGGCGCAAATCGGCGGGGTCACCCTTTACACGCGTCAAAAGGGTGAGCCATGGAAAAGCCAGCACTTTAATGCCGCTCAAAGCGAGTACAGCCGCCCCTTAGCCACAGTGCGCCCTATTTTCTTGCAAAAAATTCAGGCCAATACTCAGCTGGAAGTGCTGATGCGGGTGGTTTACAGCGAAGAAGAAGATATGGCGGGGCCCATTGTTTCTGATGTCCGGATATGGGGAGAAAAAGAATTTCTGCGTGCCAATAATCGGGAAATGCTGCTTTGGGGTGCCATGCTCGGCATCATGCTTTTAGTTTCTTTTGCTGCCTTAGCTGTTTTTTCTGCCGCCAGAGATCAGACCTTTTTATTTTACGGCCTTAATTTAATTACCCTGACCCTTGCCCATTTAAGTGCTACAGGTTTAATGCCCTTATATTTATGGCAGGGGCAATACAGCCTTACTCTTTTATATATATTAAGTGGCTTTTATTATATTTGTGCCGCCCAATTTGTACGGCTCTATTTAAAAACTTCACAAATCACACCAAGGCTTGATATTGGGTTAAAAGCCATTATTGCCTGCGGCGCTATCAGCAGCGCAGCAGCGCTATTTGGTTTTACCCAGTTTACCTTGCTGGCTTTAGAAATGGGCGGCGCAGGATTTTTACTCCATATTGCGGCCAGTTTATATGCGGTGCGTTACAGGGTTTCCGGGGCCAGATTATTTGCACTGGCATGGACTATTTATACAGTTTCGATCACGGTAACCTGGGGCTTACGTGGCTTTGGCCTGATAGACCATACGCCATTAAGCTATCGCTACAATTCTGTTGGCATTGTCATTGAAATTTTATTATTCAGCGCCGCAATGGCGCTACGCGTGGCAGAAATAAATCGGCAGAAAGAACGCCTTGAACACGCCTATCGCCTGCAATTAGAAAGAGAAGCCTCAGAGCTGGAAGCACTGGTGATGCAGCGAACGCACGAGCTGGATTTGGCCCGACGCGATGCAGAAGCGGGCAATCTTGCCAAGGGCAATTTCCTTGCCCATGTTAGCCACGAGATCCGCACGCCGCTGACTTCTATTCTGGGCTATGTAGACAGGCTGAAACACGACAACACGCTCAATACAGCCCAGCAGCAAAGCTTGTCGCATATTGCAGACAGCGGCGATTACTTATTAAGCTTGATTGGAAATGTGCTTAATGTCAGCAAATTAGAAGTGGGCCTTGCCCAGCTGGATGAAAGCACAATTTCAATTGAGGTTTTAGTCCGGCAATTAAAATCGCTTTTTGAAGAGCAGGCTAAATCAAAAAATATCAGCTTTACTATTCATTCTGAATTACAGGGTGATTTTGTATTAGACACGGGTAAATTACGCCAGATATTGGTTAATTTAGTTGGCAATGCCATTAAGTTTACAGAGCAAGGCAGTGTGCGCTTGTCTCTCAGCCTTGAGCAAATAAACGGTCAATCCTGCTTAATGGCCGAAGTCATTGATACCGGCCCGGGTATTGCCGAAGCAGATTGCCAGAAAGTATTTGCACCTTTCGAGCAAACCTGGCTGGGAAAACGCGCTGGGGGCGCGGGCTTAGGCTTATCAATTTGCAAAGACTTTGCACAATTGATGGGTGGCAGCATTTCCCTAAAAAGCGAACTAGGAAAAGGCGCTGATTTCACCGTTTGCGTGCCTGTACAAAGCAAGGCCACAGGCTCCCTGACGCCGCTGTACAGTGCTGAAACCATCAGGCTGGACGGGCAAACTATTTTAATTGCTGAAGACCAAGAAATTAACCGCGAATTACTGAATGAACTACTCCATACCGCAGGCGCTGAGGTTATCGCCTGTGAAGACGGCCTTTCCGCCCTGAGCGCCTGGCGTACAGCGGGCCCGATTGATACCGTACTGCTGGATTACCATATGCCGCTTATGAACGGCATGCAGGTTTCCAAAAGCTTACGAGCCCTACATTTCAAAGGCCGGATCTTACTGGTCAGCGCAGGGCATTCACCCAATCAAGCAGACCTCGCTGCAGCGGGTATCGACCAGTGGATAGAAAAACCTTTCCACCGCACCACCCTCTTTGCCGCCTTAGCCCAAACGGTAGCCACGGCAAACCAGGCGCCGGAACTGGCCATCCTAGATTTGGAACAGGTCGCACAGGCTTTGGCTTATCCCCCCGAAAAATGTATCAAAGTTGCACAAAGAGGCCTAGACAGAATTACGCTGCTCTTTACCCAGCTAACAGAAGAGTCGATCTTTGAAAACCGCCAGCGGCATGCCCACAGTGCCAAAGGTATTGCAGGGCAAATTGGAGCAAATCGCTTAAGCCATTGCCTTGGGCAATTAGAAAATAAGCCCGATGATCCCGCCATCCGCTTGCAGGCACAGGCAGAGATAAAAGCGGCCTTAAGCCAGCTACAGAAAAATCAGTCATCCTGATCAGGCGGACTTAAAAAGATCACCCTACCTTGCATGGCTGAATTCTATGGCGGCAAGGGGCGGGGAAACAGGTATAATCCTTACGCCTGAGCACCGGCATTCTTCGTGGTATTTATTACTAAATCCCCCAGAAAGACGTAAAGGACTCAATTAAACGGCTCGACAGCGCCCTGTCTGGCCGTTTTATGCTTTATTAGACTTAACTTAGCTGATTAAGGGTTTTGGGATTATTTGTTTGGGCTTTAGAATCCCCTGCTATTTTTTAAATCTGGCAGCCTTGCCTCCCTTAAGCGATCGCAGCGGAAAAAACCGGTTTTAGACAAACTTCATTCATTTTTTGCAAAGCGTTTGTGGTGATGACTCCCCACTTTGCCTGCAAAAATGAGCGATAAACAAAGCCGCTTTTTCCACAGCAGATCAGCCTTAAGCATGGCTTGCTGCTGGCCCATAAGGTTTGCACTACAGTGATTAAACTTGAAAACGTCAGCAAGGCTTATCGGGTCGATGGCCACGATATCCCGGCACTTGCTGGTGTGTCTTTATCGATTACCGCAGGTTCTGTATTTGGCATTATCGGCCACTCCGGCGCGGGTAAATCCACGCTGATCCGCCTGATCAATTTATTAGAGCGCCCTACTGGCGGGCGCATTTTGCTCGATGGCGATGATGTAACTGAGCTGAACGCTTCGGCCCTGCGTGGCCTGCGCCAGCAGGTTGGCATGATTTTCCAGCACTTTAATTTGCTGGGCTCCAAAACCATAGGCGAAAACGTTGCCTTTCCACTAAAAATTGCCGGCACGCTCAACAAGGCCCAAATCGCGCAGCGTGTTGATGAATTACTGGCCCTCGTAGGCCTTACCGATCATCGCGATAAATACCCGGCACAACTATCCGGCGGGCAAAAGCAGCGCGTCGGTATTGCCCGCGCCCTAGCTAACCGCCCCAAAGTGCTGCTTTGCGACGAAGCCACCAGCGCGCTTGATCCGCAAACCACGCAATCTGTTTTGCAATTACTGCTGGATATTAATAAGCAGCTGGGCCTGACCATTGTTTTGATCACGCATGAAATGGATGTGATCCGCACGATTTGCGATCGCGTGGCCGTGATTGATGGTGGCCTGATTGTGGAAGAAGGGCCGGTTACGCAGGTGTTTTTACACCCCAAGCACCCCACTACCCGCCGCTTTGTTTTCGAATCCGAGCATATCGATGAAAACAAACAGTACGATGATTACAAGCACGTTGAAGGCAAAATCGTACGCCTGACCTTTATTGGCAATTCAACATACCAGCCGATTCTGGGCTCAGTAGCCAGAGATTGCGCGGTAGATTTTAGTATTTTAGCCGGCCGTATCGAGCGCATTAAAGATACGCCTTGCGGCCAGCTTACCCTTGCCCTGAGCGGCCGTGATGTAGACGCTGCCCTCGCCCGCTTTAGCGCGGAAGGCATCGATGTAGAGGTATTACGCTAATGGAACTCTTTAATCAACTGACCGCCAATATTGATTGGGCAGAAATCTGGCTGGCAGGGCAAGACACGCTGCTGATGCTGGCTGGCTCCTTAGTGTTTACGCTGGTGCTTGGCCTGCCACTGGGTGTTCTGCTGTTTTTAACAGGCAAGCGCCAGCTGCTTGATCAGCCTGCGGTTTACGGGGTTTTATCTTTTCTTGTAAATGTACTGCGCTCTGTGCCGTTTGTGATCTTACTGATTATCATGATTCCGTTTACAGTATTGATTGCAGGCACTTCACTGGGCGTAGCAGGCGCAATCCCGCCGCTGGTGGTTGGCGCAACGCCCTTCTTTGCCCGCTTAGTTGAAACCGCCTTACGTGAAGTAGACCGGGGCATTATTGAAGCTACTCAGTCTATGGGCGCAAGCACAAGGCAAATTGTATTTGGCGCCCTGCTGCCCGAAGCCCTGCCGGGTATTTGGGCGGCCATTACTGTCACCGCCATTACCCTTGTTTCCTATGCCGCGATGTCTGGTGTGATCGGTGGTGGCGGCTTGGGTGATCTGGCGATTCGATTTGGCTACCAGCGCTTTCAGACCGACGTGATGGTGGTCACGGTGATCCTGCTGCTAATTCTGGTACAGATTTTACAAATGATCGGCGATCGTTTGGTTAGCCATTTCAGCCGCAAATAAACCAGAACTTTTACGCCAGACGATGTCTTAAGCCTTAAAATACAAACTGCTTTTTTGATGTTTACCTTACAAGGGAATAAACTTTTATGAAAAAGATCATTGCGCTACTTACAGCGGCCTTAGCTTTTAATGCACAAGCCGCAGATACACTGACTATTGGCGCAACGGCAGTTCCTCATGCCGAGCTGCTGGAATTTGTAAAACCACAGCTGGCTAAAGAAGGCGTAGATCTGAAAATCAAAGTATTTACTGATTATGTTCAGCCTAATGTGCAATTAGCAGAAAAACGCTTGGACGCAAATTTCTTCCAACACAAGCCATATCTGGATGAATTCAATAAAGGTAAAGGTACCCGCCTGCAAAGCGTGGCACTGGTGCATGTTGAGCCATTTGGTGCTTATTCCAGCAAAGTAAAATCGCTGAAAGACCTGAGCGAAGGCGCAACCGTAGCGATTCCTAACGATGCCACTAACGGCGGCCGAGCACTCTTGCTGCTGGAAAAAGCAGGCATCATTAAGCTAAAAGACAGCAAAAACATCCTGTCTACCAGCCGCGATATCGTAGAAAACAGCAAAAAGCTGAAATTCCGCGAGCTGGAAGCCGCCACGCTGCCACGCGTACTGACCCAAGTTGATTTAGCCCTCATCAACACCAACTACGCCCTTGCCGCCAATCTCAATCCAAGCAAAGATGCGCTGGCCATTGAAGGTGCACAATCACCTTACGCCAACATCCTTGTGGCCCGCCCTGATAACGCAGCCAGCCCAGCCATGAAAAAACTGATTGCTGCTTTAAACAGCCCGGCTGTTAAAACATTCATTACTGAAAAATACAAAGGCGCGATTGTTCCAGCGTTTTAATGCCTGAATAACCCGCCCTTAAAAAAACCTAGGCTGCAAGGCCTAGGTTTTTTTATACCCGCTGCCCGCCTGCGAAACAACCCTTCCCCCTTACAGATCATATTTTGCTGCACGCAAATAAGCGGCTTGCTACGCCCAGACTCTGTTGCCTCATCTTTTTTTAGCAAAGCAAAAATTAAGAACTATCATCATTTCTAAGATTTAAATAAAGTAAGAATATTGTAAACAAAAATAAAATATTCTTACAAAATATAGATCCGACTCTTTCAACAGGATGGATTACAGACTTAATACGTCCATTTAGCAGCGATTTAAATCGCCCTAGGCCTGCTGTGGGCACGTGCCCCCCGATCTGGCTCAATGAAAACCACTTTTAAGAGGTCAAAATGAAGCTCGCTACCACGCCACACCAGCAAGTGCAGCAACTGATCCATAGCTCGTTTGAGGGCAGCAACACGGCCAAGTTTCCGGTCAAAGGACAAGGAACAGTTTCGGTTCAACCCGCCTCATTCAATGCCTTTGCTATCGAACTGAAAAGCGACAATAGCAACACTGTCCGCCTAGAGATTGAAACCAGTGGCGTTCGCCTTCTCTATAACGGCGTTGAAATTTCCAAAAAATCCGGGGTTGGGCTCAACCCAAGCGGCGAGCTGCAACCCTATTGGCTTAGCCTCGACAGCAATAACAAACGGATACGCTACGGTAAGGGCGAAATGCTGCGCACGCTGATGCTTTTTGAATACAGCTGGGCACAGGCATCAGATAAGCAACTGAGTACAGCAGAAATCAATACGATTAATATTCAAAACACGGAAGTCAGCAAGCTGCAGCTACTGGCCATCCCTGTAAACCTTGATCCTTCGCCGCATATTGTTTCTATGGACGATGTAACGCTGGAGCTGCTGGCCGACAACAAAATCAGTGTGATTGCGGATCTGCCAGAAGCTTGCCAACGGCTCTATGCCAATGTTGCCGGTAAAAGCATGAGCCTGCGCCCGGCTGATTTTCCTGATTTCCCCGAAGCGATTCAGCACTCCATCCTGACGCCAGATTGTATTTGCTACAAAAAATTAGCAGAAAAACCAGCCGAATTTGGCTATCTGCGCGTCACCATTGATACCAATCTGGGCGATTCACCCGGCCAGCCCTATGTGTTAGAAATATGGCCTGCAGGCAATGGCTCGCCCATTCACGACCATGGCGATGCCTGTGCCGTGATCAAAGTGCTGTACGGGCAAATTCAGGTTTCCTTGTTTGCAGCGCTCAGCCCCCAGCTTTTAACACCATGGGGAAAAGTGATTATCCAGACCGATGAAGTTACCTTTCTGACCCCGGATTATTATCAGATTCACCAATTATTTAACCCCAAGCCCAAGGGTGATCAATTCTGCGCAACGATTCAATCTTATCGCTACGAAGCAGATGATACCCAACACTATGAATACTTTGATTACATTGAAAATGGGCAGATTAAGCAATTTGATCCGGATTCGGATTGGGCCTATTCAGACTTTAAAGCACAAATTCGTGAAGAATGGCTGGCGCGCTGGCAGGAAGGCCCGGCAGGTGAACAAAGCAGAAATTTTGACGATCATCCGGCGGCCAATGCCAGACTCTCACAGCTTTATATTCGCTCTGACTGGGTGATTGATGCCATACAAGCGGTATACGACACGCAAACCATGCCACAGCATGGTGGCAATGGCGGGCAGCTAACCACCATTTCCTTTGCCAGCGATGAATATATTACGGAGGTATCGGGGCAATTCGGGCAATATAAATTTGGCAATGTTACTTGCATTGCGCAGCTTAAAATTCGCACCAATAAACGTTTATTGCCCGCTATTGGTAAAGCAGAATCGATGAGTAATTTAAAAACATTCAGTTTTACAGCACCACCACAAAATGAAATCATCAGCTTTTTTGGCCATAGCAGCGAATATATCAATGGCCTTGGAATTCGTTTTCGCCCACGTTAACTGACTATGTAAAGGGGGCTATAAACCCCCTTTATGCCTGAATGAACAAGCCCCCTCCATTGAGCAGCCGCAATAAAGTGCAAAGTACACGTACAGACCTGCTGCCCCATTCAGGGCATTCAGCGATGGCAGCTGTTATAATCCGGCGAATCTGAATCAACTTCGTAGAAAAAACATCATGGCGAATATCCCTGCTTGCCCACAATGCACATTAGAAAACACCTATCCGGATGCAGAAAACTACATCTGTGCAGACTGTGGTTTTGAATGGCCAATGCAAGAAGCTGCCAGTGATGACAGTGACGACACCATTGTTAAAGACGCTAACGGCACCGTGCTGGTGGATGGCGATGCTGTGGTTTTAATCAAAGATTTAAAAGTAAAAGGCACATCCACCGTGCTGAAACAAGGCTCTAAAGTGAAGAGCATTCGCTTGGTATCCGGCGGAGATCATGAAGTAGATTGCCGCATGGATGCAGGCAACTTCATGCTGAAGGCTTGTTTTCTGAAGAAAGCTTAATATCTGAAAAACAGGGGTGGGGAGCTGAAAGTAATAAAACCTGCTCCCCTCCCCCCTGCATTTTAGCTGCGATAATCCGCATTAATTTTGACGTAATCGTAAGAAAAATCGCAAGTCCAGATGGTTGCAGATTCAGCGCCACGGTTTAGTTTTACGGTGATGCTGATTTCAGATTGCTTCAGCACGCGCTGGCCGTCTTCTTCCTTGTATCCAGCATAACGGCCACCGTCTTTGGCCACCAGCACGTCATCCAGCCACACTTCCAGCTTATCCACATCCAGATTTTCAACCTGCGAGTAACCAATCGCGCAGAGGATACGGCCCAGATTAGGGTCAGAGGCAAAGAACGCGGTTTTCACCAAGGGGGACCTGCCAATCGCATAGCCAACGGCTTTACATTCGGCGCGATCAATACCGCCTTCCACATTAATGGTGATGAATTTAGTTGCGCCTTCTCCATCGCGAATAATCGCTTTAGCCAGCGTCTGGCTGATTTCCAATACCGCATCGCGCAGGGTAATAAAATCTGCGCTATGCGTGTCAGCCACTTCTGTATTCCCCGCTTGGCCAGTCGCCATTAGGATAAAGCTGTCGTTGGTGCTGGTGTCACCATCCACCGTAATCGAGTTAAACGAGCGATCTGCCGACCAGCTGACTAATTCTTGCAGTACAGCTTGCGATACCGCTGCGTCAGTTGCCAGATAGCCCAGCATGGTCGCCATATTCGGGTGAATCATGCCCGCGCCCTTGCTGATGCCGGTAAGGGTCACGGTTTTGCCATCCAGCACAATTTTCTTGCTGGCGGCTTTAGGCGCCACATCGGTGGTCATGATGGCATGAGCGGCCTCAAACCAATTAGCGGGTTTTAGATCGCCAATGGCCGCATCCAGCGCATCAATAATTTTGGCAGCAGGCAGCGGCTCTAAAATCACGCCAGTAGAAAACGGCAGCACTTGCGCAGGGCTGATGTCTAAGCGCTCAGCCAGAGCAAAACAAATTTCTTTAGCGCGCTCATAGCCATCTAGGCCTGTGCCTGCATTGGCATTGCCAGTATTCACCACCAAGGCACGAATCTCGCCCGTGTCGGCAAGATGGCTGCGGCAAATACGCACAGGTGCAGCGCAAAATTTATTCAGTGTAAATACCCCGGCTGCACGGCTGCCCTTAGCTAATCGCATCACCAGCACATCTTTACGGCCTGCGGTTTTAACACCTGCTGAGGCAATACCAAGCTCTAATCCGGCAACAGGAAAAAGCTGGCTGGGATCAAGTGTAGGCAGATTAACGGGCATGACTAAAATCTCCGTAAGGGGCAAAAATAAATATTGTAAAGCACCTCTGTACTGTTGCTGGGAAAAACATAGTGCATTTATTCCACAGCGACCATTCCACGCTGTTTTAAAAGAAAAATTTAAAACAAATAAAACAGCATTAAGTATTCGGACTGCCATTTTTATACGGGTTTATCCCTGTAATAGAATTGAGATGTTAGTGATAAATTGCATTGCGCATTATTGTAAATCATGCGTTTAAAACAAAGCCGCATCAGACGGCCTTTCTTAAATAATGCCCAGAGGAGATAACAATGCGTATTGGCTTGGTCACGGATTCATGCTGCGATTTACCCCGGGATTTTCTGGATAAACATCAAATCGTCATTTTGCCCATTACCATTCATGGCAGTGATGGCACTTTTATTGATAATCGGGATCCTGCTGCTACGCGTGATTTTTATCGCCGCCAGGCTGCGGCAGGTGTGGCTGATTTTGAGTCAGAGCCTTTTTCAGCAGAGCAAATCCGTGAATTATTTTTATCCCGTCTTGTATTAGATTTTGATGCCGTTTTTTGCCTTACGGTAATGCAATCCCGCAGCCAGATTTTTAATCACTGCAGCCAAGCGGCCAGGGCTATTCTCACTGAATACCGCCCTATTCGCGAACAAGCCAGCCTGAATAAGCCCTTCACATTGCGCGTATTTGATAGCGCCAATATTTTTGCCGGCCAGGGATTAGTTGTCGCTGAAGTGGCCAGGTTAATCAGCCTGCAGGCTTCTAATTCTGAAATCACAAAACATATCGAGCGATTAACTCAAACCACGCAGGGCTTTTTAATGCCTGCCGATTTAGGCCAATTACGCCACCAAGCACGGCGCAAAGGCGATAAGAGTGTGGGCTTTTTATCCTATGCACTGGGCAGCGCACTCGATATTAAGCCGGTGGTACGCGCCTATCGTGGCATAACCGCGCCTGTTGCCCGTATTCACGGCTTTAATACAGGTGTTGAAAAACTATTTTCACTCGCCCGGGCCCATCTGGAGCGCGGCCTCTTTGCCCCCACCATTTGCGTCAGCTACGGCGGCGATCCGGCTGTTGTCACCGATATGCCTGCCTATCAAAAATTAAAACAGGCCTGTAAAAGCCATGGCGTGCAATTATTGCTTTGCGAAATGAGCACCACCGCAGGCGTAAATATCGGCTCAGGCGGCGTAGCCATTGCCTTTGCATCTGAAATTGAGGCGGAGCTGGATTAGGTGGTGCAAAGGAGAGGCCGGGTACCCTACATAGCTAGCTGTCATTACTCTGCTGCACATTGCAAATATTGAATCATCGCTGGGAGCTTGAAACCCTTGAATTTCGCGGGCTTCACCCTATGTGCACGAAGCAAAGTCACAAAGACCTTTTTAGTGCCTTCGGCACGTTATTTTAGGTGCGGGCGTCCCGCGGGACCTTCCTTTCTTGTGTGGCCAAGAAAGGAAGCGAAAGAAGGCCACCCCACGAAACACGAAGTCCCCTGCGCTGCGGACAATCGAGGCGGCGGCGGGCGGGATTGGCTCGTTCCTCGCTCCCAAGCGATCCCCCGCCCCGCTTGTTCCTCACTCCGGCGTGTTTCAAGGGGAGATTTAAGCCCCGTGCCAAGAGCTTAGTCGTGATCTTTTTTCTTTGTTTGCTACTAAAGACCAAATCAGGTGCACACACGGGGGCAGCTTGTACCCTGTCCTAAGAAAAACATGCCCTCATGCTGACAGGATTTGAAGCCAGGGCAAACAAAAACCCTGCTCGCCCTCCTATTTACTTCCGCTCAAAATAAAGTTTCATCACCAATACCGCACCAGCCAGTGCCAGCGTAATGGCATTGGCAATAATCAGCGGCAGCTCTTTAGTAAATACGCCATACACCAGCCATAGCAGCACCCCCGTTACAAACACCAGATACATGCCCAGCGAGATATCTTTTGCTGAGCGCGTTGTCCACACCTGCCACACCTGAGGAATAAATGCCGCCGTGGTACAAGCCCCGGCAGCAAAGCCCAGTAAATTTAGTGTATTCATTTTGGAAGGCTCAAAAATAAATAGCCATTATCCGCCGCAACGGTCACACCCCGCCAATCGGGCAACACAGCCAGTACATCCGGATGCAATTTTTGCGCCCCGCCGATTTGCACCACAGCGCAGCCTGCTGCCAGGGCGCTGGCAACGCCTGCAGGCGCATCTTCAAAAGCAATGCAATCGCTAGGTGCAAAATTTAATCGGCTAGCCGCCAGTCGATAAGCTTGAGGATCTGGCTTACCTGCGCTCACGTCTTCCGCACACACAATATGCGGCGGCACGGACAGCTGGCAGTAACCTAGGCGATTACTGGCCAGCTCCAGACCCGCCGAAGTAGCCACCGTCCAGCAAGCCTGCGGCAAAGCAGCAAGCAACCTCGCTGCACCGGGGATTTCTGTAATGCCTTCGCAATCTCCTGACTCATACCGATCAACCCAGCGCCCTTCCTGCACCGCATCCAGATAAGGGGCCACTTTGCGGATAGTATCTTCTGAGCGCACCCCTTGCTGTATCGCCATGACCTCGCTTAAATCTACGCCATGCTTCTGGCACCATGCCGACCAGACGGCTTCTACTTTGCTGGATGAATCAACCAGCGTGCCGTCCATATCAAATAAAAATGCGCGTGCCAATAAGACCATGGTATTGCTCATGCCAATCTCCTTTGAATGCGCAAATTCTGCCCGATATTTTTTGCTTAAAGTTCCAGCGCCAGATCTATTTCTTCTACAATCAGCTCATTTCTTATCAGAGCAACAAGATGTTAATCAGAGAATGGGTGGGAAACACTCAGGGGCAAGGCTGGCAGTATCTTTACTCTAAAGCTCAGCTCTGCCCGTTTCAGTGGCACTATCATCCTGAATTCGAGCTGACCTTTACCCGGCATGCCCGTGGCACACGCTATATCGGCAGCGATGCCAGCCCGTTTACTGAGCTTGATTTAGCCCTCGTTGCCCCAAACCAGCCGCATACTTGGCATTCGGCACCAGAAGGCGATTTAAAAGAAGTACAAGTGGCTTACTTTACGCTGGATTGGTTACAAACCTTAGCCAGCCAGGGCGCACCCGAGCTGGTACCGCTTTGCCATTGGCTGGGGCAAATTCGTATGGGGGTGATTTTTGGTCAGACCATCAGCGCCACGCTGGCACCACGCTTTGTGCAACTCCATGAGCTGCGCGGCTTAGCACGGCTGGCCTGCCTGCTGGAAATTTTATCCTGCTTACAACAAGACCCAGAGCAGCGGCTATTACAAGGCGAGCCTCACAGCGGGGTGCAAGACCGGCGCTTAAATGCCGCATTGGGCTATTTGCAAACGCATTTTACCCGGCAAGTCACGCTCAAAGATTTAGCCCTTGCTGCCAACACCAGCACAGCCACCATCAAGCGCCTTTTTGCGGAGCAAATGAAAACCAGCTTTAGCGCCCTGCTGGCCCAAATACGCATCAGCCACGCCTGCCAGATTTTACTCAGCAGCGGGCAATCGATTCCTGCTTTAGCAGAAGACTGTGGCTTTCCCAGCCTTAGCCAGTTTTACCGAAAATTTACCGAGCTGAAAGGCCAGACACCCGCCCGTTACCGTAAACAATATCGCCTGCCCAAGGCTCATGCCTAACTTGCAAATAACGATCTCTGCACTTACATTGCTTCCTGACCTCATCAGCTCACCCAAAAAGAAACCCCATGCCTGCATCTCTGGACGGCCAATTAGTTATTGCTATTTCATCCCGCGCGCTCTTTGATTTTGAAGCCGAAAATCTCATTTTTGATCAGGCCGACGATCAACCATATATGGCCCTGCAACTGGATAAAATCGACGAGCCTGCAGCACCCGGCATGGCCTATTCTCTGGTCAAAAAGCTACTGGCCTTTAACAGCCCTGAACAACAGCGGGTAGAAGTAGTGATTCTTTCGCGTAATGATCCGGTCAGCGGGCTGCGGGTATTTAAATCCTGCTATACCCATGGCCTGCCCTTACTGCGTGGTGTGTTTACCCGCGGGCGGCCAGCGTGGTCTTTCTTAGAGCCTTTGCAGGCCAATCTGTTTTTATCTGCTGACGAAACCGATGTGCGCGATGCGCTGGCTGCCGATTTTGCTGCGGCACGGGTTTATCCAAAATCGGCCAGTACCGAGCAGCACCCTGATGAGATCCGCATTGCTTTTGACGGCGATGCCGTACTGTTTTCAGATGAAGCTGAGCGCGTGTACCAGCAGGATGGCTTGCACGCTTTTCAGGCGCACGAAAGCGCTAAAGTGCAGCAGCCTTTGCCACCCGGCCCGTTTAAATCCTTCCTTCAGGCCTTGCACCGCCTGCAACAGGACGCAGGCGACGCGCCAATGAAAATCCGCACAGCACTGGTTACAGCACGCAGCGCACCGGCGCATGAACGGGCGATTCGTACCCTGATGAGCTGGAATATTCAGATTGATGAAGCTTACTTTTTAGGTGGCTTAGAAAAAGGCCCATTCTTAAAAGTATTCGCGCCTGATTTATTTTTTGATGATCAAACTGGTCATTGTGATTCTGCCGCCAGCGTTGCGCCGACGGCCCATGTGGCAGCGGGTATTTCTAATGCGAGGCAAATTGCAGACTAAGCCGCTGAAACTGCAATCCATACCATGTTTTAAGCAATATATCGCATGATTGCAGCATAATATTTACGCTGAGCGCATAATTTATAACATCTAATCCACACCATTCATTCAACAAACGTAAGGAATGAAGATGAAACGCCTCAGCAGCCTGCTTTTGATCACCCTGAGCATTTTTCAATTTAATAGTGCCCATGCGTTTTCTCTGTTTAGCAAAACCCTACAGGGCTCGGGCAAGATAGAAAAACAAACCCGGGCCATTGCCACGTTTAATGCGCTGAGCAGTGAAACCACCGGCCGGGTAGAAATCATCCAGGGCAATATTGAAAGCGTGACCATTGAAAGTGACGACAATATCATTCCAGCAATTGAAACCGTGGTAGAAAATGGCACGCTTAAAATCCGCCATAAAAACATTGAATTAAACACCAAAACACTCAATATCGTTGTCCGCACCAAAAACATAAACCGGCTTAATTTAAGCGGCTCAGGCACGGTCTGGTCAAACGCTTTAATTGCTAAAAAATTAAGTATAAATGTGGGCGGCTCGGGAAAAATTCAGCTAGAAAAACTTGAAGCGCCAGATTTAAGCGTTAATATCGGCGGCTCTGGAGCAGTTGCCATTCAAGCTTTGCAAAACGATGAATCAGATGTGTCTTTAGGCGGGAGTGGTTCATTTAAAGCTGCAGGTAACAGCAATAAATTATCTGTCTCTATAGGTGGATCGGGCCATATTGATACCGCACAGCTAAAAGCCAAAGAAGTCAGCTTAAGCTTGGCAGGCTCCGGGCAAATAACTGTAGCTGCGCAAAACAGACTCAGCGCCAGCGTAGCCGGCTCAGGCAATATTCAATATTACGGCGATCCGCAAACACATCTATCCATGATGGGATCGGGTACATTAAAACGGATAGGCGCTTTTCCAATCTAAAAGAACACAAAGCGCCGCGACTTAAATCAAAGCCGCGGCGACCTGCCCTAAACTTTAAACCGATCCAATAATTGATCCTGATTGCTGACCTGATCAACCATGACCGTACATTGCCTGACCTGGCTATCTGCACCATCCGCCACCTGATGGCTGATATCACGAATATTAGTGGTGTTGCGGTTAATGACTTCTGTGGTTGAACTTTGCTCACCAGCCGCAATAGAGATTTGTAAATTCATTTTATTAATTCTGGTAATTCCCTCGCTGATTCTGCCCAGCATTTCATTTGCCGCTCCCGCCTCGGTTGCCGTCACACTGGCCGTACTGCTGCTTTGCTGCATTCTTTCTTCAGCCTGTTTCACCCCGGTACGCAGCTGATCAATCATTTCTCTGATCTCACGGGTTGATTGCTGAGTAAGCGAGGCTAATTTTCGCACCTCATCCGCAACAACCGCAAAACCACGCCCCGCTTCACCTGCGCGGGCAGCCTCAATCGCCGCGTTGAGTGCCAATAAATTAGTCTGATCAGCAATACTGGTAATCACAGATAAAATCGATTCAATATTCTGGCTTAATTTGGCTAATTCATTAATCGCCTGGCTGGTGTCATTCATTTCATCCGCAAGGCGCTGAATCGCTTCAGTTGAACGCGAAACCAGTGCCACGCCGCTCTGGGTTTCTTCATTAGCCGTCACAGCCGCCCGTGCCGCAGCCTCAGCATTACCTGCCACTTCTTCTGCCTTGGCCGACATATCCTGCATGGAAACAGCCAGCTGATCTAATTCCTGAAGCTGCACTTGCAGGCGACCGGAGGCCTGATTGGCTGCATCAGATGTAAATACCGTGCTTTCTCTGACTAAAACCGAGCTGCTTTTCACTTCACTGATCAGCGTTTGCAGTGTTTGTAAAAAGTAATTAAATTCTTTAGAAACATGGGCAATCTCATCATTGCCCACAATAGGCAGCCGATTGGTTAAATCGCCTTCACCACGATTAATTTCATGCAGCGACTGATTTAAATGATCGAGCGGTTTAAGCAATTTGCTCATTAAAATACCCAGCACCAACATACTGATCAGCACGCCTGCAATCGTGCCCAGTGCAGAGCGCCAGCTTAAGGCATTAGTTTCTGCCATTAATACATCTTCATCCAGCACCACCCCGATATACCAATCCATTCCTTTTAAATTAGTCAGTGGCGTAAATGAAACCAGTAGTTTTTTCCCTCCTCCTTTTACATTCTGAAGCGTTCTTTCTAATGCTGGGTTTGCGCCATCAAATAATTCGCTGTAGCTTTTACCATTTAAATCAGCCTTGGGGTGTGAAATAATTTTCCCCGATTTACTCAGCAAAAAAGCATAGCCCGCATGATTAAAATCCAGCGTATTTACGGCTTCAGAAACTGTTTTAAGGCTTAAATCACCGCCAAAAGCACCTTTAAACTGCCCCTTATCTGAGAGCCTTGCCACTACAGAAATCAAAATTTCCCCGGTACCTGCATCGGCATAAGGCTCGGTCAGCACCGCTCTTGAAGCAGCCTTGGCAACGGGATACCAAGGGCGTTTTCGGGCATCCCAATTGGGTGGGTTCCAAGTTAAATCATTGGTTATCCGCTTACCTTCATTGTCTTCCAGCCCACCAAAAATTAATAAGAACTGCTCTTTTAACATGGGCATGGAAAAAGTGTGATCAATTTGCTCATTGCTGAATTTACGGTCAATATCCTGAGCCATTAAATCAATCAGCTGTAATTTGCCATTTAACCAATTCTCAATTTGCCTCGCCAGTACATTGCTCGACTCACTGATCGTAGATTCAGCTTGGCTGCGCAAAGTACTTCTGATTTGATTAATTTGGGTAACTGAAAGCAAGCTTGCAGTAAGCAACAACACGATTGCTGCCGCTAATCCCACTTTATGACTGATCTTCATCGTGATGCCTCTCCTGAAAGGGTGAGTACAAATCATCAGACTCACTAGGCAATGCCTGATGTTTACTTAATGAGTGCCGTCATTAAGCAGCATTTCATTAGCGTATGTTAATTTATAAAAACTGCCAGCTATTTTTAGCTTACACACCGCAGTACGGTATATTTTGTAAGTAAAGATTGATTGGCTTAATTAACAATTACACGAATAAACGAGTGTGAAAAAGAATGTAGGGGAATAGCGCCTGCGAGATCTTAAACAGTTAAAATCAGTCGTTTTATTAAAGAGGATAAGATTCTTGCCCTATCTCGCCTTTATTACCGTTGTCTGGGCCTTATCGTTTAATCTGATTGGTGTGTTTTTAGCGGGCCATGTAGACAGCGACTTTGCCGTACTCAGCCGCGTTGCGATTGCAGGGCTGGTTTTTCTGCCCTTTACCCGCTGGGCAGGGATCAGCACAGTACGCAAATTAGGCACCATGGCTGCAGGTGCGTTGCAATTTGGCATTACCTATTTATGCCTTTATCGCTCATTCCAATTTATCAGCGTGGCAGAAGTATTGCTATTTACTATTTTTACGCCGATTTATATCACCCTGCTCGATGATTTATTGCAAAGGCATTTTAATCCACGTGCTCTGGCTGCTGCTTTAATAGCCGTATTGGGCTCTTTAGTGATTCGCTACAATCACATTGACAGCAATGCCTTAAATGGTTTTTTATTACTGCAACTGGCCAATATCACTTTTGCCGCTGGCCAAGTGGGCTATCGCTATTTAAATAAATATTATCCAGATCAGCAGCCCCAATCAGCCAGCTTTGGCTATTTCTTTTTAGGCGCACTGCTGGTTGCCCTGCCCTCATTTTTAATCTTTGGCAACGCCAGCAAGCTTCCCCAGAATATGGAGCAATTCGCCGTATTAGCCTTTCTTGGCTTAGCGGCATCCGCGCTGGGCTTTTACTGGTGGAATAAAGGGGCATGTTTAGTGGATGCAGGTACTTTAGGCGCGATGAATAATATGCATATTCCGGTGGGATTGATGATTAATTTAATATTCTGGCATCAGGCACAGGATATTCCACGCTTAATCATTGGCGGGGCAATTATGCTCATTGCACTATTGATTAATAAATCGGCATGGCGGAAGAAACATTAATACTTCAGGGGCCGCAATCTCTTTTATCCAATCCTATTAACTTAATAATCTGTAATGCAGGGGCAGCTCTCGCAGCAAATTTTTTATACGCTGCACCTTCGTGGCTAAGGCCGCTCCTGCGGAAAAAAATACATCTTCTGACTTTGTTTAAGTTGATAGGATTAATCTTTTCCCGCCTGTAAAACTACCCACCAATATTCTGGCCAATTCTCCACAGCACGCCACTGGGGTCTGTTATTGTAAAATCAAGCATTTTCCATGGCTGCGTTTCTATATCAGACAAATGAATTTGATATTTACTCACCAGATCTTGTGCAGTTAAATGCGCATGCCATGCAGCCACGTCTTTAACCAATAAATGCATCATAAAATTCTCTGCATGATCTTTTTCATAAAAATCTTGCAGTAAAAAACTGCTGGTGCCGTACTTAAAATACGCAACGCCCTCCGCATCAAAGGCCAGAGTAAAGCCCATATCCTGATAAAACTGCTTAGATATTGCATGGTCTTTAGCAGGAATAAACGCTTTAATTTCAACTACTTCCAAAGCACTCATTGATTTAGCTTCCTTTATCTAGGATAGATGAGCAGCCTCATCTGCCAACACGTTTTACCAGCCTAATATTGCGGGTATTTGCTTGTTATTGCCCAGCCATTGCCCGACAAGCTGATTCCCTTTGATATTTAAACTCAATTTTGCCTGATCTTTCTCTGCGACCTGCTCGATCAGCTCCAGCGTTGTGCCTTTTTTCATCCCACGCAAGGCAATCACTTTACGGTATTTATCGTAAAAATAGACTCCTGAAAAAGAGCCATCACCATTAGGCATTTCAAGCCGCATCGTAATCGCCGCATTGCCTATTTTTCCATGCAAAACCTGAGCAAACAGCGAATCTGCAGGTGCTGCGGCAGCCTGTCCCAGCAAAAGAAACTTGCCATAGGGAGTAAGCAAGGCCGCTAAATCCTTGTGCAAAATCGCTAGGCTAATGTCACCCACATCGTCTAAGGCACGGTTTACATGTGCGCTACAGCGCCCTGTCGTAAATACGGCTTTATTCTGCGGCAAAGACAAACGTGCGTAAGAAAGCACATCTTGCTGAGGGCGGCTTTGTTGATTTTCTTTTTCACTCTCAAGGCAGCGCTCATTAAAATCAATTCGCTCATCGATATCAGCTAAATCATCGGCCTTCGCTTTTTTACGCTTTAACTCCGCCTGCTGCCGCTTTAAGGATTTAATTTCCTCTGAGTAGCTGCGCTTGCGCTCTGCCTGCACCTCTTTGGCCACCACGGATAAACCACTTGGAGTAAACAAATCGATGGCACTCAGTGCTCTGCCCGTTGCGGCATCAAAGCTATAGCTGCGCACATAGGCTTCGCAATAAGCGCCACAGCCTTCCGCCTCGATATCCAGCGAGAGAATACGTCCATCGTTGCGCTGCACGCTAAAATCCAAAGACGCAGTACCATCCAGCTCGCCACTGCCTTCGGTAAGAGGAAAGGTTTTTCCAGCTTTAAGCGGCGCAGCAATACCCACTAGCGATAAATACAAGGCTTCGTTAATCCGGCTTGCCACATCGCCCCCACCGAGCGCATAGGGCATCCTGATCTCACCTCCCGCCCAGCCAGAAGTATAGGCAGGAGCATCTTTTGGCATTTTCCACGTCATGGTGCGAGATTCAAGCTGCAAAGGGCCAGCAAGGGCATGGGTGCAAAATAAGAAAAAAAACAGAAGACGCATCATCCAATCCTTTTAAGCATTCAGAAAATCTGTTACTTGGCCAGCTCAGGGAACATCGTGTCGGTATAGCCAAAGCGCCGCAAATCCTTAATCCGCTGAGGATACAAAATGCCGTTTAAATGATCGCATTCATGCTGCACCACCCGCGCATGAAAACCACTGACACTGCGATCAATGACCTGCCCTTCCTCATCAAAGCCTTGATAGCGTAGCCGGGTATAACGCGGCACTTCGCCGCGTAAGCCGGGCACAGATAAGCAGCCTTCCCAGCCATCCACCATTTCATCGCTCAGCGGCGTGAGCACAGGGTTGATCAGCACCGTCATGGGTACCGCTTCGGCCTCCGGATAACGATCGCTGACATCAAAACCAAAAATAACCACCTGCAAACTCACACCAATCTGCGGCGCGGCAATCCCCACGCCGCCTGTGACCTGCATGGTGTCAAACAGATCGCTAATCAGGCTGTGTAATCCCGGCGTGCCAAACGCCTCTACTGGCGCAGCTTGCTCCAGCAAAAGCGGGTCGCCCATTTTGACAACGGTACGTATAGTCATTTTTTCTTCGCTTATTTCATTTACTCAAGATGGTTTGATTCTATCCTGAGCGGGGCGGCGATCCAAAATTTTGCAAGGCGTAAATGCAAAAAGGCCCGGAAATACCCCCACAAAACCAGCTCATTTTTAAGTAGAATTTTCTCGGAGTATTTGAGGTGTTCTACATGAAAGCCGTAGATAATTGATAACGCCAGATTATGGCGATTTTAAAGCAGGCCGAAGCTGGCTCGACCGTCCCCGATCTATGCCGCGAGCACGGTATAAGTTCTGCCTCTTTTTATAAATGGCGCGCTAAGCTTGGCGGTATGAACGTCTCGATGTTGAGGCGCATAAAAGAGCTGGAGGACGAAAAAAAGCACCTTAAAAAGATGTATATCGAGCACAAGGCAGGCATCATCAAGGAAGCCATGTCAGAAATCCTCTGAAACATCTCAGCGCCTCCAAATGGCTCATCTGTGCCGTTGAAACCAAGGCAGTTTCTGTTCGTGCGGCTTGCGCCAACTTTACAATTAGCACGATTTGCTATCACTCTATTGAGCAATAATCGATTGAATTAGCTTACATTCAGCTAGGTAATCCGAAGCAAAATGCATTCAATTGAGCGCTACATTCGCAACGTGCGTGATGAATGGCTGGCCTGCGATTATTTTGAAAGCATTGCCAAAGTGCAAGAAATGACAACGCAATGGCTTTAAACTTACAATAACGAGCGCCCACATATGTGATTGGGCGGCATCGCCCCAAAACAAAAACTGGCATTACATACCTGATCTCTACTTTTAAGTGAGCTTAAAAATAAGGGGTTTACCGGAGACGTCAATCCGGGAGTACATTGACATTTTTTATAATCGGCAGCGACGGCACTCCCGTCTTGGCAATCTGGCGACCGTGGTATTCGTGCCAGAATTCAGCAAAAGAGCCGCCAATATTTGAAGTAGGTGTGTCTACTATTATCCGGACAGGCCAAAATGAGCTGGTTTTGCAGGGGATGATCGTACTTCCTATTTTAATTTATGGTTAGCGAAACATAGCCGAGCTTCCACAAAGTTAGGTCGCAGAATGCTGTTTATCTCTGGCTCCCATAATGGATTAAGTGGCACATGAAAACCTTCAGATTTAGCCAAAACAATTATTTCTGCCAATTCTTCCTTGTTTCTGGCCAGTATCATGGCTTCTGATATTCCATTCAATTTACGTGGTAAAAATAAAGTAACAGGGTAATTAGAACTAGGATCGGCAGCTGGACTAGTTGCATCCATATTATGATGAACAACCTCTCTACCCAGTAGGCAACCCATAGCCTTATTAAGCTGCGGGATAAGTTCGCGTACCCGTTGATTGATATTTCCTAAATCTTTGTCTTCCTTTTCATAAAATAAGGCAGGAGAATTTTTTTGCGCCTGCAACTCAAGGGAAAGTGGCTTTTTATAGAAATTTGCTCTTTTAACAAAAACGCGATGACTGACATCACTAATTGGCGGAATATCCTTGGATCCATATTGTTCTAATGGTGTTGCAATTAGCATCAGGTCATAGTCAGCAGTTAATGGCAATTTGCTTTTGGGATCGCAAAGTACCATTACTGGTTCATCACGGTGCGTAATAGCCAACATGCCATTATCTTTATTGGCGCATACGCTAAATTCATATTTTTTACCACTCGGGCCAGTGGCATAAAGAGTATCACCCTGCCTTTGCAACACACCTTCATTTATCAGATATGTCAGACGTTCAGCACTAATTTCCAGGGGGCCAGATACCGCATATCCATCGTTCAGACACTCTTGCACTTTTTGATTAGAAGGTCCAATTTTATCACTCCCTTCCTGTTTACTTAATAATTGATCTACCGTGATAAAACCAGCCATAGGCCCCCATGTTGAACTTTTTCCTTTAATATGAAAATTCTTGGTAGGGTAATTTTCGTCGATCAACTGCGTTGAAATTGGCTCTACAGGCCTGAAAGCAATAATACAACCACTCTCAATAGCAACTTTTTGTATAGCAATGCAATGACGAGGAACCAAACCAGAAAGGCTTATCACCTCCTCTTTATTGGTTAACAAACTGCTGAGATTTGAAGTGACGCAAGATTCGTTATTTTGGACCTGAGTAGGCTTACTTTGTGGCGGGATGACAACTTGTTGAGGACTAATTTTGTATAAAGGCATAAATTAAAAAACCAAAAAATGGATTGTAAATATACTTTTTTTAAGTCGCTTGTTTTCGTCCACCAGCTATTTCATCCGCATCATCATCGAGACGTTCATGCCGCAAAATTTAGCGCGTCACTTATAAAATGATGCGGCGCTCATCCAGCACTCGCGGCACAGATCGGGGACGGTTGATCCGGCTGCGGCTTGCTTTAAAATCGCCAAAATCTGGCGTTATCAATTGTTCACGACCTTCATGTAGATCACCTCAAAGACTGCGAGACAATTCTGCTTAAAATGAGCGGATTTTGTAGGAGCATTCCCATGCTTACCAATCAACGTCTTCGGGTGATTTTCCTTCAGAAAATATTATTTCTTTCATCCATTCGGCCATCGTCATTTGTAAATTCCATTTGCTTATTTGAACAACTTGTAAATTGTCTCCAAGAGGTTTGAGTTCTGGGTCGCCTTTTATTCTTGACATAACTTCGCCAAGTATCTTCATCTCTTGCTCTAGCGTGTTATATGGAGATGTGTGGCTAGTGTTAAATTTATCCAGATAAGCGCAAATAGCCTTGGGATCATTAGGATTAAGAAGAAGGAGCCCTTGGTAAAAAGCTTCATCAGTCTCACTCCAAACGGGGGCTGATAGTGGCGTTGGTTTTTCTTTAGTATTTACCTGCGATATATTCTGTGCGGCCTGTAACACTCTTTCCGATAAGCTATGCACATTGGGCGAGCTGAATATATTGTTATGCGAAAATAAAATATTGCTATTAGCTGGAATCATTTTTACTCCTTTGAATTCAGCATTTGTGGTTGTGTGCTGAATTGGCTGGTAAAAATATTTTGTAAGGATTGCATGCTCGCTTGTGATAGTGAGCGGCATTCTGCTGGCATTTCATGCATGCCGTGCAATAGGCTTTGTGCAGCTTCAGCAATAAATTCGTCAGGACTAAATTGAGCAATCTGATCCGCATAGCGCATCACAAAATGGGTATCAGCGTGATATTCAATTTGGATCTTGCCTCCCCATAACTCTTGTAATGAGTTTAGTAGCTGACTATGTGCCGCTCGACGGTGGAGCGGAAGCTGCAATTGCAAGGTGCCTTGTGGCAGTGGGGTGTCTATGCCTCGTAACCATTCATCCAACAAAATAAGCAATAAATCTGGATGATCTAATGAGGCACTCAGCATAGCTCTTGCTTGCTCACCTAATTTATTATGGAAGCGAAGGAGCAAGTTTTCACTTTCATCAATATGATTTGCTACAGAGCTTGCGGCAGCAATGACGCCATCTTGATAGCCATTCATCCATGCCTGCGTGCGGATTTGTTGGGTTTCAACTTCTGCTTGCTTAAGTAGTTGTTTTGCCCGCTGGCGCGCTTCTGCAAGCAGGCTCAAAGCCTTATGCTGCCTAGTTAGCTTGTCATGGGTGAGTAATACGTCTTCATAGGCAGTGATAGGCCGGAGCGTGGGGATATCTTTGGGCATATTGAAGGGCCAAGGTAAATAAAAGGGGGTCAGCAGGGCTTGGGGGCAATTCTGTTTGAATGTTATCTACTAAGGGTGGAAAAAGCAGAGCTAGCCTCTGCTGCAAAGCAAGCGGCAGCATGCCATGCCAAGCGCATAGCTCGATGTAGCTCTGCTTGAGTAAATCGTTAAGATTGATTGCTTCCCTAGCAACACTTGCTTGTGCGGGGGTTAGATCAAGCACTGCAAATTGACGAGCCCATGCTGGCAAACGCTGTAAGCCACCTTGCCGTGCGAGTCTGGCACGTTGCCGTTGGCAACTCATTAAAAATGCTGTTTGCGGCAAATGCAGCCAATTTAGAGCGATGTGTGCAACCATACTTCCGGGTATGAGTACGGCGCATTCGGTGTTGAGCTGGAGGCGATTTATTAATATTTTATTAATAATGTTGGCCTGAGCCTCACCCCCTAGCATAGCGGGCAGATGTAAACGTGCCTCGTGCATATAAGAGAGTGGCTCATGCAAAATTAGATTTAACACCCGCTGCAAATCAGGCATTGCTTGGCCTCAGTTTACGTCGTTTCCATAGCATAAATGCTGCAGAACTAACGAAAGCAAGTAGCAGAAGTAAGCTCAAAGCGAGTGTTGTTCCTGACATGCCCTGTTGCTGTGTGGCTAAGCCTGGAGATTGGTATTGTGCCGGTGCACGTCGTGAAAGCACGACCGAAATATTGTCGTATTCCACTTCACTAAAGCTGTTTTTTAAGAACCGTTTGATGTCACTAATCATGAGCGTGGCTTCAATATCTTTGCCGTAGACGGCCAGTGCAGACAGGTGAACTGGTTTTGCGGCCCTACTTTCGCTGGTGTCCAGATCATAACTAACATGCACTCGTGCAGACAGCACACCATCCATGCTGCGTAATGATTGCTCTAGCCTTTGTTCAATGGCGGAATACAGCCGTGCTTTTTCCGCGCGTGGGGACGACACCAACGAATCAGCAGGAAACATTTTTGCAATTTCCATACGCGGGCGTGAAGGCAGATCATATATTTTTAGTATGTCTACAGCGGCAGCAAAATCACTAGGGGCTACGGTGATGCTGTAGCCCGTTTTTCCTTGATCCGCTTTATTGGCTTTGATATTGGCGCGTTGTAATACAGCAATCGCTTCATTCACTTGCTCTTGATCAAGCCCTTTCAGTAAGTCTTGTTGCTGGCAACCGGCAAGCCCGAATATCAATAGGGGGATAACGATAAGCGATTTCATCATGAGCGTAGTAAAGATTCCACGGCACTCACGGCTTTCCGGGTGAGCGTACTAATCATAGACACTTCCAAATTGTAGTTGGAGGTGCGCACTTGTAAATCGAATAGCGCTGCTGGATCGCTGAGTGCTTCGGGCTGAGACAAGCGTTGCATCACTTCATTCTTATCGATTTCTGTTGCTACAGTTCTTTGGGCATAAGCTTGTAATAAACGTTCATCCAGCGAAATGACGCCGCTTTCACTGCCGCTAATGTCATTAATTAGCGTACTCAGTGCTTGGCTGTGGTTGACGGGGCTCACAATACTCATAAATAGATCCTGTTAAAGCCAGCAGGACAGGCCTGCCAGCCGTGGTAACTAGCGGAAGTTCTGGATAATGGCCGCGTCAATATCTTTGTATACTTTGACGACGTTGGACTGTGCATTTCGGTATAGATTGTATTCAGAGAGTGCTGCTTGATACGCTGCCAGATTTTCAGGTTTACCAGGGTTTTTTTGTAGTTCCTCCAGAGCCTCCTTTAGCTTGAGGTTAAGATCTGCTACACCCTGATCAAATTGCCCTGATAAGTCAGTTAATTCGCCATTCCAATTGCCAGCGGCTCTTGGCATGATTCCGTTTGAGGGGCTTATACTCATCATGATTTCCTTGTTAAATAGGTTTAGGGAAGTACCAGTGTTGGGTTGTCATCTTGACGTAGCCCTGATTGCCATACTTGAAGGATTTACCTTTTAACCAGTCATCCTTCAGCTCAATAGCAAATTGCACATAGCGCCCATCCCATTGCTGATAGTAATCAGCAACAAAAGTACGAATGCTTTGCAATTCGCTGTCTGCAAGTGCCCCTTGAATGACAAAAGTCACACTGTCGGAGTTGTTTATGCGGGTAAATGGCGCGGCTAGCCGCTCCAAGCCATCTTGTGCTTGCTGCGCAATGGATTGATCGCTTGCACTGACAATGTCCACACTGCTGGCATAGGGAAATTCTATTTTTAACTTGCTGCTAAGCGCTCGTCGAGCTTCAGGGCTAAGTGCGCTACGCTCTTGGCTTAAGACCAGTCGTGGTTTAATTGGCTTGTCTAATATTAAGCGGTGATAGTTTAGGCTGGGTTCATTGGCAGCCAGCCAAGTCCGGATGCGTCGAGCTTCATCTTGCTGGCTAACCGCTTGAGCTTGTTTAGAAAAATCACTGCGTACAATCGCTTGTCTAGCCCAAGATGTATCGCGTTCATTGTTCGAAATGACATAGAGCTGATGGTCTCTCCCACTCAGTATTCGATAGGCACTTTTCTTATCACCAAGTACATCAGACAGACTAACAATTTGCCGCTGAGTGACATCCCAGGGGTAGAAAAATAATCCTGTACCACCAAGTAGAACAACAGCCAGAACAATGAGTAGCGGACGAAATCCTCCTTGCTTCACCAAGAGTGATTTGTCTTTGGGCGACTGTGGATTAGCTTGAAGGTAGCCTGTTACGTCTTTTGACCAGCTATCTTCTACCCGGCGAATTGCAATGGCGAGCGCACCAACGTGACTGACTGTGTTGAATAGATAAGCGATTTCTTTTACTGGCTCACCCACCGCAAGCTCATGAAGGATCAGCGTATCGTTCGGTACTTCTTTCGCCTGCACTTCAAAATTAACACCCCCATTTGTCATGGGGACAAATATTGTATTTTCAGGTAATGAAGGCAGGTGTTGCTGAGTTAGCAGCTCGTCCTCGTTGCCGACAATAAACAACGTTTTCCCTACGGGCAATTCAAACTCACAGCCACGTAAGATGCCGTTCAATAGGCGGATGACGATAATTGGGGGCATTTCTTTTTCCAAGGACTCAGTAGCCATGATAAATATTTTTAAGAAAAAATTTAGCGTCTAGCGTGCAGATTGAGGATGATATAGAGGGGACAGGGATAACATCCTGATGGAAAACTAATCAATTCTCGGTTTGCTGGTTACAGGCAAAAAGCGGGGCTGGTTTAGAGCGTTTCTATTGATCGCTTTGTTGCCAGATTGCAAGCGTTGATATCGTTGCCAGACTTGTTCGGCATAACGCATTCTCAGCACTTGGCGATTTGCCCCCATGCCTGCGTTATAAGCTCCAACGGCTTCCCATGAATAGCCATAGCGTTTCATCATGTCAGACAAAATTGAGGCCCCAATGATGATGGAGAGGCAGCTATCTTGGCGTAACTGCTTTTCATCTATGCCCATTTCTTTTAGGCGAGGTAAATGCACACTGTTAATTTGCATTAAACCAATATCATTACTGCCATTGTTATTTCGATTGCTTGCCTGTGGATTTAAGCCCGATTCTTGCTGGGCTATTGCATAGAGTAACTCTGGGGAGATACCAAAACTTTGCCCTGCACGTTCCCAGCAATCAGCCCATACCGAAGGCATACAGAGCATTAATAACAGTAAAAAGGAGCGCACTTTAGGCCACCTGCAGCGTATCGCTACATGAGTAAAGCGCACTTAGTCTAGGGTCATGTCGCCATGTAGAGAGCCATGGGCAGTTTTGCGTTGCTATTACTTGCTCTAAAGCGGTTGCTGCGTTCAGCCCATGGTGTTGTAAAACAATGGGAAGAACGGCAGATTGAATTTGGCGGCTGTCTACGTTTTCTAAAATTGTAGCGACTAACTGGCCTGCACCATACGTTTGAGCCATGAGATGAACATAACCATAATTAAGACACATCCCCCCGATTCTTCACCTGATTCACGGGCGGCTTGAGCTAGTTCCAGAGCCTGTTTGTGGTCCCCTTGCCATGACAAAATAACAGCAAGTAGGTTTTGTAGAACAGGGTGCTCTTGTGCATATTGGCAGAGCTGCGTTTTGCCTAGTGCAATGGCCGAATGAGTGTCTTTCGCCAAAAAACGTAGCCATATATTGAGAATGATTGTTGCGGCGAGTGTAGGCGCGTGGCGCATGCTTAATTCACTTGCCGTAATCGCCTCATTTAAGCGCCCACTTAACAACAAATGCCAAGCGTAATAATAGTGAACTTCAGCAGCTTCAGGAGCGAGCAAAAGGGCCTGTATAAATAAGCTATCTGCAATGGAGTAGCTCGCATTTAGGCTGCTAAGTAGTGCCAATAATGCGATCGTCAGTGGATTGTAATGATCTAGTGCAAGCGCTTTATCTACTGCGATTTGGGCTTGTTGTAGCGCGTGTTTCTGATCGAACAGCCCGAGTTGTGCTTGCGCTAAATAACATTCAGCAAGGCCACACCAAGTCATTGCGTTATCAGGATAATTACTTAAGCACTGCTTAAATAAAATTAAGGCACGTTTAAGACTCGATGGAGTGTGAAGATGCAGTTCATAACGCGCATTTAAGTAGGAGATGGTGACATCTCGTGAAACCAAGGGAGCAGCCTTATAGCCGCCCCAGTTTAGATCAGGAATATGACAAGGCAGTATGGAAGCCAATCGCCGCTGTAGCTTGCCGATGTCAAGATCAGCGCCAATGTCTATCATCTCGCGGTGAACTAATTGATGGTTATTGGCTTTTACTAGCTCAATACGCAATTGGCGTTTGTCATCGCTGATGACTGAATGCCCAGCAAGATAATAATCCGGACGAAACATTTCTATAAGCGTCATGATTTCAGCGGGGCTTTGACAATCTTGAGTTATGGCGGCGGGGAAAACAGTCAACCCGTATGGTGAATAATGTGATAGCCCTTGCACTAAAGCGTCGTGTAGTTCCTGAGTATCTACATTTGTATTGATATGAAATGGGAGCAATGCAATTGTGCATTTTCTAGATAAAGATTCAGCAAGGGTAACGCTGGCAACTGGGCGACAAAAGCGATAGCCCTTGCCATAAATAGTATCAATATAGCGATTGTTTTTATCTTCAAGAAGTGCTTTGCGCAAGGTGTGGATACACCTTGTAAGTGATTCCTCGCTGACTTCTATATTGGACCAAACGTGATCTAATAATTTGTCCTTGGGTACTAATTCACCAGCAAATTCCAATAGCATTAACAGAACTGAAAGTTCTTTGGGAGGGAGGTTAATTTGCTTTTCTTTATGTTGAAGCACGCCATTCGCTTGCAAAATGAAATCGCTAAAAATATATTGTGTATTTTTACTCGTCATCGTTTTATTTCCTTCATGCATAGGCTTTGCAAACGGACTTCCTAGGTTCGGAAGGGGTTATGCAACATGTTTTTGGGCGTTGTCGCAAAGGCGTAAAGTTGAAGCGAGTATAAGAAGTGAAAGTGAGAGTAACTATAAGAAAAATCTTATATAACCACGTGAATAGGAATCCAGTTTCTCTTTAGTGGGGGTATCTATGCGGGGGATTGCATATAAATTATAGCGATCAGCAACATTTATCTATTTGGGATAAATATGACCATCTAAAACCCATAGACAGCCCTGTTGAGTACACTTGACTCAACAGAAATCTAAGATACGTCCCCCTACCCCACAGAAGTAGCCTGTTAAATATGGCCACCTTCAATTGAGATAAAATCGTCTCTGAAGGCAAGCTTGGCCAGACATGACACCACTGCATTTTTTCGTGCGGATGCCGTTAAATGAGTGCTCAAACAGCACTTGAATGTGCCGCAAGCCGTTAAGCAATCAGCGATGCCAAACAGGCTTTAGAAAAGAGGGGCAAATTGGCACAAAAAGGCAAGCTAGCGGGGCTAGATCAACATCGTGTTCAGTCAGAGGAAGCGTAGAGCCGAGGCCAGACTCATACGAAAACAGGCGGAGATAAAATAGAGTGCGCGTTTTTAAAAAAGACCGCCGCTAACTTAGCCAAAAAATCCACGCCAAGTATGCCTTTGAATGACGAAGCACTGGTGGTATTTGCCAAGCAGTTTGAGCTGGAAAATCAAGGATAAACCCAAAACGTGGTGTCCGTTATTGACGCAGCCCTCTGTTGAGCCGCGTTATCAAATGTGCTTCGCGGTGAAAGTTATGTGCGCCGTAAAGCGCTAATTGCTTGCTAAAAAAGCAAAGCTTGGAAAATCAGGCTTTGCTTCAACCCCTAAAAAAAACACTGGAAATCCGATTCGAGCAGCGTCGAAACAATTAAACGCGACGATTCGTGCAGAGACCCCCTCTATGGGTTCGTCATGAATTGGTCCTTCTGATTATGCTTTTTGTTCACTGAATCTTTTCGTAGAAAAATGCGTTATTAGTATTGTTCAGAATAGGCTCTCTTTGAATACGATATGGCATCAAAGCCAAGTTTTCTTACCAAATCTTTTTTAGATCTCTATTGTTCACAAAACTAAAATAAATATCGCCGCCCTCACGCTGTGGCGGTAATGAGGAAACAATTGGGGCGTGGCATTGTTGCTTAGGCATACGTATGAAAGCGAGAAACAGCATTTATATGGGATTGTGCGCGTAGCAGCGAATGAATTTATGTCTGATTATTTTGGATCCTTAAGGCGATTTTCTTGGAAAAACCTTGCCAAGATGTGAGGAAATACGCTGAAATTGAATAAAAGAGATAGCTAGGTAAATATACGTAAGTAAATCAACCTACAAATCATTTGCAAATAAAAAAATATTATTTTTATTAATAAAATCTTGATGATAATCAATATATCGTGTTAGATTTGTTGTCGTTCATATCTTTAAAAACAAACAAGGGAATGTAATGTAATGAAATAAATTTTTGATGACTTGCCCATTTATTATACCTGCCAGCTCATTCTGATTTCAGAGAGAATGCACAAATGTTTTTTACTCTACAACCGATGGCAACAATTGATATTGGACTGCGATGTACGCAACAATACTAATATGCAGTTTTCTGGAATGTGGGAGCTTGTCATTCACTACTAAGAGATCTACTCCTACTATTTCAGCACTTCCGAAGTAAGCTTTTAACAACGCACAAATACTATGTCTTTTGAGTTAAATAGCACAACCTGCGGAAAATAAATTCTAAAAATGGCATAAGTTTCAAATAAAAAATATGATCACTCCCATTTTTTTACTCTGGGTTGTTGAGTATATTATTTTAATTTTAACTTAATATTTTAGCTAAAAACAGTTAGGATCACCAAATGAAAAAGATTGTTTTTTTCCTGATTTTTTCTATCTATTCAATCTGCGTTCAAGCAGAAAATACCAATGTTTTTTGCGCTGCAGCGGATGGCGATTATTGGTATTGGGCTAAAGACAAAAATGAGAATGTAGTACAGGTTTCCGGAACATGGGAACGAGCGTTACCTAGTAACGGCACCTACTTCTATTATTTCAGTATTTCTGAAGAAAGCTTTAACAACATTAGAAAGCTATGCCGACAGGGTGAACATACTCAGCCTGCAGATAATAAATACTCAAAATGGCATATTTTCCAAATCACGAAACCTGACCAATCCAATTATTTTGCCCCAGGACGTTATACGGATCTGATTGATCTAAATTCAAGCTTCCAGTTGCGTGTATAAAAAATATAGCCGCTTATTTGTAAATGAGCGGCTATATTTTAGAAAGCAAACAATGTGGCAACATTGAATCGATATCTGTATACCGGATTGTGCTTCTTGCTCAATTTCAGCGCGCTTTCTTGTGGGCAGCTGGTAATTCCGGTACCTTAAATACCTTGCTTATAGTGGCTAACAATATTAGACATGATGGATAAGAATTCGGATAAAAGCGAATTCATCTGAGTAGACTCACTAAATCTAAGCTGCTGCAGCAAGGCCTCACAAGCTTTCAAAGCAGGTTTTTCATCTAGAACAAGTAAGCCACCCTTTACTTTATGCAAACACCTCTCAAAACGCTGCAAATCTTTAGTATCAGCCGCATTTTTTAAGCTAAGCTGATCAAGCTCCCAAGAAGCAAGAAAAACCTTTTCTAACTCTACATCTCTAAGTGTTTCTAGTCGCCCTCTTACCCTATCTAACATTTCGGGTGAGGATAAATGCAAAATACGTCCAAGAGTCTGACCCAATTGCGTAATTGATAATGGTTTTTGCAAAATAGCAGCAAAATCCTCACCTTCTGCTCGCCAATCATCGTAAGCATTTGCAGTATGAACAAGCAGTGGCGTTGTAATTCCAGATTGCCTCATTGCCTTTAATAAAGCTTGCCCCCCCATTATCGGCATATAAAGATCGGTAATCACTAGATCATAATTTCTCTGAAGACAATAATTGAATGCTTGCTGTCCATCACTAACACTATCAACATTCATATAGCCAAGAGCATTTAATTGATGCTCCAGTAGCAGAAGATTTGTCTCGTCATCCTCCGCAATCAAAATTCGCACCTCTTGCCTACTATTTAGGACTCGACCCTCCTGTTGAAATACAGGTAAGGCTATATCCTGCTTATATGCACATGATATAAGCGCATGCTCAAGTGCAGCGCGGCTCAGCGAGGTCACATAGATAATTCCTTCACGTATTTCTGGATGTAAAGGCCCATCAAAAGATACAACAATAATTTGCTTAAATAGTTGCAACTGCTCAGGCAAACAATCAGAAGGCAAACAAGATTCATTATGGGCAAGAAGCAATATTTTATTACTCGCTCCAAGCGGATCAAGATCAGATATATCACCCAAATTTATCACTGCGTGAATATCAATACCTGGCAATTGAAATATCACTTGTTTAAGTAACGCACTTTGCCATGTTGGCGACTTACAAACCACCAGCACTTCAGTTATAAACAATGTAGAATTTGAACGTATTACTTCTGCTATATCAGCTATTTTTTTGGAAGGTAATTGGATAGTAAAAATACTCCCTTCCCCTTCTTCACTATCCAAAGAAATAGAACCACCAGCCAAGGCAAGCAATCGCCTACAAAGTGACAACCCCAGCCCCGACCCACCAAAACGCTTTGTGATACTCTCATTAGCTTGTGCATATAAATCAAAAACAGCAGCTTGCCGATCAAGCGGAATGCCCATACCTGAGTCAGCGATACTTAATTTAAGCCAAGAGCCCTCCAATCCCCGTTCTTCAACAGTGCCGTAGAGCGTAATCGCCCCCTTTTGAGTGAATTTCACAGCATTACTTAATAAATTCATAATAATCTGCGAAATTCGGTGTCCATCTACCTCCCAAACGGCAAATAGTGACGGGTCAATCAAGCAGTGAAAATTCAGACCTTTTTTAGCAATCAAAGGAGAAAAGGTTTGTGCACAACGCTCCATCAACTCACCGAGCCTCACATGTGCCAATTCCAACTTAAGCTCCTGAGCTTCTATTTTGGATAAATCAAGAATATTATTAGTCAGTACTAATAGAGCATCAAATGCACGACGGGTAGTGGTAAGGCGGGCGCGCTGAGCTATAGATAAAACCTCACCCTCAAGCAGTTCAATATTGCCAAGGGCTCCGTGCAGTGGCGTACGAATTTCATGACTCATCGTAGCCAGAAACACTGATTTAGCTTTGTTCGCCTCATCAGCCAACAGGCTCGCTTCTTCTAACAGCTTCTCAGCCCTTTTACGCTCTGTGATGTCAGTCAATGCACAAAGGACAACATCCTGATTCTGGTAACGCACCCAAGACAAATCCGCCACAAGCTCTATAAGCCCACCATCAGAGGATCTTGCTGTTATATCTTTGCGCAGTACAATTTGCTGATTACCCCCACTCTCCTTCGCAGAAAAAAGCGCCTCATCCAGCAATACACGATAAAAATGTTCCCCCTTACCTAACTGCTGCCCCGTCAGCCCAGATGCAATCTCGTTTTGCATCAAAATGATATGTTTAAGAGGATCCAACACAGCCAAGCCCACAGGGGCCATGCCTAAGACTTTCCGATTAAATGCCTCACTTTCATACACCGCTCGCGCTTTTTTTTGCATAGAGGCCAAAACGATACTATCTAATACAATCACAAACCCCCATAAAATGCATAATAGAGCAGAGAGCACAGCCATCGAAATCCATAGCTCTTTACGCAAATACTGAACCACCATAGGCCAATCAAACACATATACAGCAACCCAATTAGGGCCAGCTATCTGTTGTGTGATCAGAAATGTCCTTTTACGGTAGGAGAGTTGTGCATGCTCATTTGCATCCTCCAATATATCTGGGGCAGCGCGTAATATTCTCGCCCAATTTGCCTCACGCTCTTTCGTTACATCAAGTCCAAACAAGGAGTAATGATCTTGGGCAACCACAAGAAAATCTGACAAATGCTTTGATTGCTGAAAGTACCGTTCGAATAGCATAAACGGCATGGTAAAAACCACCACCGCCATTCGTTTACCATTATTAAAAACCGGCTTCGCAATATGCAAGATAAGCTCACCAGTAAGTGGGTCCCGTGAGAGAGGTACCCAGATCACACTGCGTTTATGTCGCAACTCATTTTCAGAGTACTTAGACATTTCTTTCTCAACACGAGCGATTTGCCTAGCAATCTCTATCTCTACCCTCACTTTTTTTGCATTTTGAAAAACAGATTTAGGAAGAGGAGGGGTTACAGCAAAGAAACGCTTATCCACACTATATACAAAACCACTAATATGACTATTCGACTCCCCAATACTTACCCATGGGAACCTCGACATTTCTTGTGTAAGCCTCAACAACATAGAAATTGACGCTCTGTCCTGCGATTGCGTCAATGTAGACAATACAGAGAAAGGTGTTACCGTTATTTCACGGTCAGTGATCATTACATTATTTTGTTGCAGCAAAAGCTGCTGATAACGCCTTGCTGGTATAGCTACCCGCTCTTGTCGAAGATCAATCGTCTCATATGACTGAACCAGCTGCCTAAGCAGAGCCTGATAACGATCCACGTCACTTTTTAACAAATCACGTTGTATTAAAAAGAGCTGTTGCCGCTCATCCAAAAAATGCTCAAAGCTCATTCGAATACCAAAACACATCATGCCAATGCTGGCAACACTCAAAATACATGCTCCGGCATATAATAAGCGCCTTGCATAACAAACAGAGCGATCTGGTGCAGAACCATCAAGTAACGGAGTATCGAGAAATAAACGCCTAATTTTGCCAAAATTGGCCATTAGCAAATGATTAAGCCTACCCATTTTCAATACAAGCCTTTTATGGCCTTAAGTAATTCAACAACATTACTAACGCCCAATTTATCCATAGCATTTTTCTTCTGGGTACTAATCGTCTTCACGCTACGCTGTGTATGCAGCGCAATTTCAGAAACGGTCATACCCAAAGCAAATAGGCGTAACACTTCCTGTTCTCTCTCTGACAAAACCACCTCGACAAAATTCTCACAGCCCTTGCCGTTATTTAACTGATGCAATGTCAATGCATTTAAAGTAACAGGATCAATGTACGATCTGCCTATTTGGACTTGCCCAATTACAAAAGGTAAATCAGAAAACTCACCGCTCGACTTACTAATGAAACCAGCAACTTTCAAAGAAAGTATCCGTAAGGCAATAACTATATCGTCATGAGCAGTCAGCACAATAATTTTAATATGTGGATATAACTCCTGCACTTGCTTAATTAATTGCAGGCCATCTGAGTCACCTTCCTCATCAAATGAATAATCACAAAGTAAAACATCACAGGAAATTTCCTGTAACAATTGCAGTAAGCTAGAACTGGATGATGCGGAGCCAGCCAGTTGTAATTCTTTTACATTTTCTAGTATTTTAGTGATGGCAAAAACAATGAGCGGATGATCATCTGCAATAATCACCTGGCATTTTCCCTGAGATAGATCCTTTAACCGCATGAATTCCAACCCCTTTAACATGTGTATAAATTAAGTATGGCGAAGACTTCAAACGGTAATCCCCCCATTTTTAAGCTCACTTAGAAGTAAAGGTCAGGTATGTAATGCTAGTTTTTGTTTCGGGCTGATGCCGCCCAATCCCATATGCGGACGTTCGTTATTTGTAAGCCCAAAACCATTGCGTTGCAGTTTCTTGCACTTCAGCAAGGCACCAGCCATTCATCATGCACGGTGCAATTATAGCGCTCAATATATGCATTATGCTGTGGATTACTGAGCTGAATATTGGCCCATTCAATCGAATATTGCTTCATCCAATTCTTTAATAGCTGACGAATATATTCAGGGCCATTATCGAGCGCCATTCGATGATTTGGCTCAGGCTGTGTATTACGCGCTCGGCAGGTAAAGAGAAATCAACTTCAGAGCCTAATCCTTTCAGATTAAAATCATCAATCACATTAAATAAACCAATGCTGCGGCCGTCAGCTTATTGATCGAGCATAAAATCCATCGGCCATATTTCATTTTTTGCCGCTGGCACCGCTAATGGCGCTGACGTTTTGCGTTCTAAGCACTTTTTAGGCTTAATCCGCAGATTTAATTTTAAATCGCAATATATCCTGTAGACACATTTATAATTCCAGCGCCTTTTCTTTACATTTCGCAGAAGCAAAAAGCAGAAACCCAAGCTCCAGCTTCAATTGGTTTCAATGAGCGGAATCAGCTATTCCGTAATTTTTGCGTTTTCTGCATGCAGCTTATGCATAAAGTGATAGCAAGCCGCACGAATAGAAATGAATTGATTGCAACGGCCCGGTGAAGCGCTGAAATGTTTCAGAGGATTTCTGACATCGCCTCCTTAAGGAGGTTCGCCTATATTTAGGCTTCGATGTACATCTTTTAAAACGTTTATTCGCATCTTTCAGCTTTTTCATCCGCGTCATCATGGAAACGTCCATGCTGCCAAACTTAGCGCGCCAATTATAGAAAGAGACAAAACGCATGTCATGCTGCGGCACAGATCGGAGCCAATTGAGCCGGCTTCGACTTGCTTTAAAATCGCCATAATCTGGCGTCATTAATTGTTCACGGCATTCATGTAAAAGCACCACAAAGACAGCTAGGAAATTCTACTTAAAAATGAGCTGGTTTTGTGAGGGGGGTTTCCCTAGCATATTAGCCACAAAGCGTAAAACGGCCCAGTTATTGAGCACCAAAATAGTGACAAAATAACTGAGCCGTTACACAAATACATAGAATTAATTATATAAAAAGAATCAAATCGCCCCCTGTTCAGAGAGTGTCTCAGCCCCTATTTTATCCTGCACCACCTGATACAAATCACCTACTTTTTTTATCTTTAACATATCGTCAATTGTCAGTTCAATATTAAATTCGTCGTGCAAAGCCATCGCCAAATCTAATAAATCAAGGGAGTCTGCATAAAGCTGATTCACCAAATCTGCTTCAGGCGAAATATTTTGCTCATCACAGCCTAAGCAATAGGCCAATAAAGCGCGAATACTCGACTCCTGCCTGCTATTTGTACTCATTGACGGCCCCCATTTGTAGCTACAAATCGACCATCATGCAGCCCATCCTGAGTGAGAATGACGCTACTGGGTTTCCAAGAGGGTAATGCTGGTTTTTTCGCCCCCAACGCATTGATCAATTCGTTAATCAAAGCATTCGATGAATGTTCAGTTAATGCTGTATCGCGCAGCATGATTTCAGCAAAATGCTTTGCATGGCCCTTTACATTACGATGAGCTATCGCCTCTTTTAATACCGCAAGATATTCATCTTTTTTGCCTTGGGTCAGGCCTGCATCGTCAAAGTGTTTTACTTGAGAAACAGGTAATAATGTATTCCGAGCCAGAACAAATGTTTTTTCTACATCGCTCATAGGCATGGTGTTCATCGGAGTCAGTAAGCCTCTGATCGCTGCCAAAAAGAAAGCTTCAGATACTTTCGTATCTGATTTAAGGCGCAAATCTGTAATCCTAGGTTGAACCCAAGGCTTAAAGCCGAACAACACATCATCTTTTGCAGATAACTCACCTACACTTTCCGTCACGTTCTGCGCGTAACTCATCGTATCCTGAGCTTGGAAACTCACTTCATCACTGTTTGGCGATGGAAGCCATTCTTCAGTGCGCTGCCCCATACTCGCTACTGGCTTTAAATCATTGGCTCCCTTTACCGAAGTTAAAGAAACAACATCACGGCCTGCCCATTGCAACATCCTTGGCACAATAGAATCTTTTAACCACTGCCGAGGTGCCGCGATGGAGGTCAGACGTGCCATAGACAGAACCCGTGCTTTAATATCCGCCACCTGTGGGTGTTGATTTAAACCATCAAGCAAAATACCCCACTGCTGATCTGTCATCGGAGCCAAGTAATCTTCATGGGTATCCCTCACATTCACTGGCAAAAATGTATTGCGTACAGCCAAGAATGATTTAAGGAACGACTCACCCTTACGCCCAACCTCTTGGCCCGTAGTGAGTTGCAATGCTCCTCTTATATCAGTGACTAGAACATGAGCTGCCGAGGCCGAAGTCGCCTTGCTATTTTCTCCATTAAATTTTGGCTGAAAAAAAGCCGACTTGAGGTAAGACTCAGTCACCCTCTTACCCAAGGGGGTAAATGTTAAACGGTCCTCAAGCAGTGTATTGCTTTGGGCTACAAGCGGCTGCGGTTTAGCTGACAAGGCGAGCTTGCTCTGCAACAACTCGCTTCGTTGCTCATTATTTGACACCCGCGCATAAGTACGCCCCCACGTCTCATCCGACCTTATATTTCTAACACCTTGAAGAGTGCCAATACTCAAGGAAGAGCGAAACACCGGCCTATTTTCCTCGTTTCCCTCGGCGTTCGAAACACGATGAGGCTCTTCCAGCCCACCTTGCCGCTCAATCGATGGGTTCTCCGATTGGGTGGCTCGCGTATGAGCGTCTCCCCGCTTGCTATGCTCTTCTAATTGGATCTTCAACGAGCTGATAAACTTTTTAGAAACAGCTTGCCCTGCGCCAAGGGGAGCCGCCACCTCTGAATTGGGATCTGTTTGCACCGCACCACGACTACGCTGGGCATCCCAAGCATTATTAAAAACGGGATTATTTCTTATATTTACCGGAGTTGGGTTTGCAGTGCCCTCGGCTTCTTTTTTTCCGTAATAATGATGATTAGTAATGTTATAAACATCATGCGAGTCCCTTACATTCCCTTGCTTGCCTCCCTGGAAACGATGAGTTTCTGCTACTGGAGCTTGCACTGCCTCAGGCTCTACTCGCTCAGGATCATTCGCTAGAGGGGTATCTGCGGCAGGAAATTCACTTGGCATCTCAGGATTTCGCCCTGCCGGCTTTGCTGCCCCAATAATATCCCGCAATAGCAGGGGCAGCACCGCAACTAAATCCAAATCACGCCCCAACTGGCCGACAGTATTGCTACTGCCTGCCTTTGTAAGCAATTCACTCCTTGTTGCACGCAATGACTCAAATACCTGCATTGCACTCCGGTCAACCACATGCTGCACCGCTTCGCGAGTAGCTGGATCCAACTCACCTTGCAACTGCTGCTCTAAATACTGACAAATAAAAGGCATCGCCTCATCCATCATCAGTTTAGAACCCAGCTCATTGGGCGATCCACCCTGCGGCTTGATCACCTCCGCCACCAGCTTAGATAATTTCTGTTCTAAACCAGTACGGCCAGCATACGTTTTATTGACTTGTGGATACCAAGCCGAAAAACCTGACTTTTCTAGCTTCAAACCATCTTTCTGGATCAACTTGCAAAAGCTTGTTGCCAGCTTATTAAGCTCCGCTTGCTGCTGAGCCGTAACACCATCCGTCTTCTTAAGCTGGCTGTAAACCTTAGCAAAATTCATGACATCTTGCTGGGCAAGGACGTTACTCGAATTTTTATAGATAGACGTCAACTCAGCCGAATTGCCACAGGCAAACAAACACGCCAAGCTGCTATTTTCCTGCGCTTTAGCAAAATCAGTGGGGCGCAGAAATGTTTTAGCGGCGGGATCTGAAGCGGCTCCCACCGTTTGCGAGTGAGGCCTACCTACACCAGGTACAGCAGGCTGGGCTGGGCCGCTGCTTACGCTACGCAGATGTTTCGCAATATCGCTCTTAGCATTGCTCCGCAAGTTTGGCATGCTACAAGAGCGCTGCAAAATGGGACGTTGAACAGAAGTGCCTACAGGCATAAACAACTCCAAACAAAAAAGACACGCTTCGCAGCTAAGAAAGGGCAGATTAAATCGTTATATTCAAATCAATTGATAAAATCCCAGCATATTCTTGATTCTGAGCGAAGCAAGAATATGGAAACAAATAGATCAGAACATCCCAAAGCCGACTTAATATCCAGTGCAAAATGCGAAACAGCGCCTGAACCCATAGGGAGCTTAGGCGCTGCCATGAAATAAATACCTAGATTTGCAAAAAGGCTTTATCAGTTTCCAACAAGCTGCTGATCGTGCTGCTCAGCACCTTAATCAAGTTATCCGTCATAGACTGAGCATTGCTGTATTTTTGCGTCAGCGTTTGCAAGGTATTTTTCATCTTTTCATCCATAGAATCAAAACCTGCTTTCCAGATTTGAAAATCCGTACTGGTCATCTTCACAGGGTCACTGCCCTGAGCAAGATTACTAATCATTTGATCAATCGGGCCAATATCAATCGTTACAACATACTTACCAGAACCAGAAGGCGCTTCTTTCACACAAGATGGGTCAAGCCCCATTTCTTTTGCCCATTGATCTGCCTCACCCTTGCTTGCCCCTTCCACAATGCCATCACCGTTTTGCGGTGGAAAAAGCACTGAGTTTTCACCTGCTTGGCCACCGGGGAAAAAACTTTCTTTCAACGCCGTTAGCTGACGGCCTAACTCTCTCATCGAGACATTTACAGACTGTCCATCCGCCGAGCCGTTAATCAATTTTTCAAGCGCAGCCAAAATCTTACTAAACTCTGCATAAAACGCGATATAACGGTCGACAGCATTTTCGTAAACGCCCAAATAACCATCTTGAATATCGCCAATGGCATCGCTGATATTGTCGTTAATAGTCCAACTGGAAGTGGGATCGTCCTCAACAAACCTAGGCGATTGCTTTGCACCCGCAGTTTCCAGCGCAAGCTGTAAGCTCCGCTCATGTGCCAAAGGCGGCAAAATATTGGCTAACATCAACGATTGAAAGGTATGCAGGCTGAGTTGTCGTTCTGCCTTGGTATCTTCCAGCTGCTGATTCGCCCGAGGCGTCAGTGGCTTCCCTTGTAAAACATCGCGGCTGAGGGCTTGCTGCTGATGATGCAGGCTTTGACCTTGCTGCATCAGTGTTTGCAATTGCTGTTGTAGTACCTGCAGCTGGCTGCTCGGCGCAGCTTTTGCTTCGCTCAGCTCAATCGCTTCTGGAGCCGCCTTTGCAGCAGATGCGGCATACTGGGGCACAGGGATTAAATGTTGCAGCGGCGTACTGGATAAGGGTGAGGTCATTTGATTTCTCCAAGTGTTGACCCCCATCAAGCCGATGGGGGGGAGCGAGAAATAAAGTTTTATACTTTATTGTTCAACATCTGATTCATGGTCGACATGGTCTGTGCGGCCATATCCGTGACCTGTCTCAATAGATCTTGGAATAAAGTATTTAGCTCACGCTTACGAGTTCCTGATTCTTCATTCAAGGATCCCGCCACCTTCTGCCCTTGCTGGGATAAGTGCTCAGTAGAACGCGCATGAGCCTGCGAGAAATCCCCCACACCGCGAATCACATTAGAGAAAATCATACTCAGCCCCATCACCATATCGCCTTGATTCTTGATTGCATCAGCTTTTGCCAAATTTTTCTGCATGGCATCCTGATTCAAATCGCGCTCTGTAGTCAGCTTGTTCACCGTTTGCTCTTTCAGCGCGGCTTGCTGCTGTGCGGTAAGCTGAGGGCTACTATTTGCTAACTCAACATGATCTGTAGCGTCATTCTTATGACCTACAACCTGAGCCTCAGTCAGCGATTTTGCCTGCGGCTTCACTTTCACGCTGGTCAGCGCATCGGCCCCACCCATCACCGTACCTGAGCCGGTTTTTAACGAAGAACTCATACTTCTTAATTCACCCTCCGCCGCTCTCACCTTGCCACCATTATGTTTAAGCGTATCTTTCGCCATACTCGTGCCTTGGCTTTTCCGAGAAGCACCACCAACCGTAGTGGCTATACTCACCACACTCCCTCCGATGGCATAAGACATTGCATCCGACCCTCCCTTTATGATCGAATCGGAAACATTGTGCGCTTGCTTCTCCTCAATCGCAGACATTTTGCCTCCCAACTTTGCTTCAGCAGTGCGATTATCTTGCACAACCTCCAGCAGTTTTTGCATCAGCTCACTCGATCGACTCCCCAGCCCAGAAATATCAAAAGAAGGGCTTGCTTTGGCTTCTTTCTGCCATGCTTGCACTTGTTTTTCCAGCACGACGATCGACCCGCCCAAGCTGGCAACGCCATCGGCATTATTGAGTTTTTCAGTTAATACTCGGTTAATTTCATCGAGAGGAGGTGCCTCACTCAAAGAGACCATGGGTGGCTTTAAATCAGGCACCCCAACCGAATTCACTGGGGTTAACAAGCCTTTGGCAGAAGACTGCCCACGCAGTACCAACTGAACATCTGCTGTACTGGCTGCGCCTTTAGACTTACCCGTGCCTTTTACTTCGGCTGAAAAATCCTGAGCAAACGCTTTCGACTGTGGCAACGTGGAAATGATGCTGCTATTAATTGCGACCATGATTGATATCCTTAAGCGTGACTATTGCGCAGCACTGCACGACCTGTCGCGTCATGTGCTTCTAGTGTTTGAGACATTTGAGCTAATAGCCCTTGAGTGATAGATTGAGATTGAGCAAAAACCTCCACCGCCTCTTTTAAACACTTATCCATCTTTTCCATATCAAAGCGGGCCAGAGTAAAAGAAGCCATTGCATCGGCGGCTCTTTTAATAAATACCCCTTGAGCAATCCCTCCCCCCGCCTGAGCAGCCCCGTTTGCCACTTCTCCAGCCGTTGCAACCTGAATCATCGTATTGCCATAGCTTTTAATGGCCAAGCTGTCTGATTTCATCCCCAAGCTTTTAGTTAGCCTAGAGACGCCCTGAGTCAGTGTTTTACTCGACTGCTTTGCCAGATCCTTTAGAACACTTGGGACTAACTTCTTCATGGTCTCGCCCATCATTTTGCCTATGGTGCTCGCCAGCTTGGCTGCAGCATTTTTCCCTACTACTGCAACCGCAGCGATGACAACAACCATCGCTAACGCCGCGGCAATCGCACCAACAATCGAGCCCACCATCTGAGCAGTTTCTTTATCAACACCAAACTTTTCTAAAGCATTACTTATCGCCTTACCAATCAGCTCCATTAATGGTTTAAGTATTTTTTCCATAATGGGCTTCATGGCTTCCTCCATAAAAGAAACGCCAGTCGCAGCTTTCACCACCGTATCAGCCACCATCAAAGCAACACCTACCGCTGCCAGAGCCAGACTTGCCCCGCCGGTAAATGCAGCCCCTACCACAGACACAATCGTTAACAGAGCGCCCAGAATTTTGCCCACACAGCCCATTACTTTATTGAGCTCTTCTGCTTTTTTGACTTCTTTCTCGTACTCTGCCGCGTTCTTTTCCATTTCTTTAATACGACCTGACTGCATCGCCTCAAAAATGGCTAAATCATTGTTAAGGCTAGCTTCGGCATTGTTACCAACCAATTCTACAAACATCGCCATCAGTAAGGTCATACGAGCAACCCCAGTGAGGTGCCCCTCTTGAGCCTGCCGGGCAGCGGGTGTATTCCCACACTGCGCTCTGACCTCATCGGCTATTTTATCCGCGGCCTTGGTCTTTTCTGAGGCCGTTTTAGTTGCCTGGACGTACACTTCTTTTACGCTATCTGCCCTACTCTTTGCCTGATTGGCATTGAGTACCGCCTCATCACGCGCAGCCTTTGTGGCCTCATACTCTGGATCATCTGGGCTCATCCCAGCTAATGCACTTTCAGCCTCTGCTGCAGCCTTTTGTGCATTGTTTGCGGCCTCTAGCGCAACCTCGTAATCACCCTCTGCAGCCTTTGCTGCTTCAAGTGCTCCTTCCATTTCGCTGATCGCGTTATCAAATTTTTCCTGCAGCGCTTTATTCGCATTCGTTTGTGATTCACGAAGGGCTTTAAATAAGGCCAAACGCCCATCTAAAACACTCAACGCAGTATCTCCGAGCAGCTCCATCAACTGCCCAAGCAACAGCGTCAACTTATCCATGCTCACTGCATCTTCTGCTACAGCTTGCTTAGGGGGGGTTAACACGGGGGTATTTAAATCCCCTTTCACCGCAGTACGTTCCCCCAGCTGCCCAGCACGCACAGCAAAGAGCGCCTGCGCCGCTTTCTGCGCTGTATTAACATAATCCTCACTGGCTCTAGCCTTCTCAAATACGGCTCCCGCCAAGGGGTGTTGTTGATAGGCACTGCGGCCAATTACGCCTGACTCACTCATACTTACTCCTTGTCTTGCTCTTGAGTCGCCTCGAGATCCGTTTTTCCAAGCGTGTCTAAATACACCTGAGCCTTCGCTTTCATCCCTTCGTCGCTGCTTTGTTCACACACCAGCTCAAAGCACTGCTTAGCCTTGGCCGCTTTGCGCATAAAAAGCTGACACTGCCCAGCAAAAAAGACTGCTCGGTAGTCATCCTTACTCAGTGCAAACGCAACGGAATACAGATCAAAGGCTCTTTCAAACTGCTTTTTCAACTGACAAACGGCTGCCAGACCCATGATGTAATCAGGGTTGTAGAAATCGTAGATGCATAGAAAATGAAAGAACGTTTCTGCCTCATCTAAGCGGCCTTTATTATAAAAATCGTAAGCATGCGCATACAAACCCTGCATCATATCGTCGGAAATTCCGTGGATATCTTTTAGCGTTCCTCCGCTACTTACCGTCTCCCAGATCATTTCTGCAATACGTTCTTCACTAGCACTGTCGTCAATGCGCATTTAGCTCACTCCTTTAATCATCAGCCCTACTGAACTGATGAGCTATTAAACATGAATAAATTGTTTGCTACATTCAAGAATCGCTCACGCACATGGGCGCTTTGATCTGTTTAATTAAGAGTCTTCTTTAAGCAAAGCAGACTCTCGAATACGAATTATTTTGGAGCGTCTAAAGGGGAATCCAAAGGTAATGCATTTTTGTCAGCATTCTCTACTTGATCGAGCCAAGATAAGAGACGCAATACTTCTTCAATTTCCCCCTCTTGAATAAAAGAGTAGCGGCGATGCGTCTTTAAAATACGACGTGCTAATGAGATATTGCGAATCACAGGTACACCTACTTTCTTGGCATATGCTCGAACAGCCAATGCACGCTGATTGGTTTCAATAAGCGAAATAAAGGGGATACCAATAATTTCCGGCTTATAAAAAATACCAATAGCAATATGGGTTGGATTCGCGACAATAAACCGTGAATTACTCACATCTGATTTAATTTGCTCAGAAAGAATTTCCTGATGGACTTCACGCCGTTTGGATTTAATCTCCGGATTACCATCCTGCTCTTTATGCTCGCTCTTAACCTGCTGCTTATCCATTTTCATATCTTTCATATGAAGAAAAAATTCAGCTAGCGCATCCAGCACTAAAATAAGCACGATGCATCCCATGCAGGTAAGTACTAAGGAAAGTAGCAATTCCCGCCAGATAACAGCCATATCCAGCGGACCACCACTGAGTTGAGCAAATAACAGACCCCGCTTGTTATGCCATACCACGTAAATCGATACAGCAAAGCTAAGTAGATACAATAAAGACTTAATAAGGTCTTTAACTGTTCTCAGGCTGAATAGTTTTTTAAAGCCATTAACAGGATTAAGTGCATCAAGATTAAGCTTGAGCGCTTCGGTCGCCAGCACAAAACCACTGAATAATAATGAAGGCAGTGCGGTAGCCACCACACACAATAGAAGAATAGGCAGCATGAGCTTTACACCTATCCATAAAATCCCTGCGCTATAGCTTTGTATATCCTGCTGAAAACCGCCTGCAATCAACTGCGAATAGACCGACATCAGCTCAACTAAGGATGCTGCGGACACGATATAAAGAACACCTGCCATCGTCAGCAAAGCGACAATCAAATCACGGCTTTTGAAAGTCTGACCTTTTTTTGCAGCATCTTTCAGGTGTTTTGACGTGGGTTTTTCTGTTTTTTCAGAAGACATTTAGCGGAACCACACAGAAAGCGCTTCAGGCTGCAAACTAAGCTCGCCAACCATGCTAGGCAATACCGGTGAGAAATATAAAAGCAAAATCAGCAAAGCAATTGCACTTTTAATGGTCAAAGAAATTGAAAATGCATTCATTTGAGGCGCAAAACGCGACAATAGTCCCAAAGCAATCTCTGAGAGTAATAAGGCAGCCACAACTGGGCTGGCTAATACCAGTGCTTTAGCCATTACCTTGGTCAGTATTGACAATGTGGGGGTCAATGCTAGGGCGCCATTTCCTAAGGGATCACACAGCTGATAACTTTTGGTAATCACCTCTAGCAGCAGGGACATGCCCCCGCCTTGCAGATAGACCACCGCAGCAAATAAATTAAATAAATTGGCTAATTCAGACGTGTCAACGCCATTGGCGGGATCCATACTGCTGCTAATTGTTGCGCCACGTTGGTTATCGATAATGCTGCCTAAAGCATGAAAAACCCAAAAAGGCCAAGTCAGTAAACATCCAAGTAAAACGCCCACCATGACTTCTTTGGCAATCATGCCCAAATACCAGAGGGAATTAAACTCAGGCAAGCCCCCCAATGGATAAGGCCACAAGCTCATGGCGACAAGCATTGAAACCGAAATACGCATCACGCCTGTCAACACATTGCTATTAAAAAATGGGAGCATAAAAAAGATAGGGGCCACTCGAGCAAAACCTAGCGCTGCAGCGGCCAGCCAATCATGAACATTAAAAAAGAGACCGTATTGCACTAGTGTTGATCCAACGCCATCCTGAAAACTTCCCGACCGAAATCGAGCAAGGTTTCGCCATACCATCCTGATAGCAGAAACAGGCACAGAATTACGCTTAATAATTTAAAACCAAAGGGTAAGGTTTGTTCCTGTAACTGAGTCACGGTTTGAAACAAACCAATTAACAGGCCCACAACGGTTGCAACAATAATCGGCCAAGCCGAAAGTAATAACACCAAGTACAGCGCCCGGTTTCCTGCAAATACCAGATCATTCATTTTCTTTCCCCTGTTAGGCCAGATTGTCTACGTTGCAAGGTCTAAGTATTGCAACACAAGCCCTTTGGAGAGCAGAGTCCAGCCATCAAGCGCAACAAACAACACCAGTTTAATTGGCACAGAAATGGTCACCGGGCTCATCATCATCATCCCCAGCGCAAGTAATATGCAGGAGATCACCATATCGACGACCACAAAGGGGAGATACAGATAAAAACCAATTTTAAAAGCGCTCTTGATCTCACTCAGCGCATAAGCAGGTAATAAGGCCAAAATGGAGGGCTTATCATCGATGGCAACCACTTCGCCATCCCGCGTTGCACGGTCTGCCTGTGCTTTTTCAAAGAAACGAGTCAGCTCTGGATCTGCATATTTTTTTAAATAACCGCGATAGCTATCCAACCCGTTTTCTGCAAAATAGCTAACCGACTCAACACTGCTAAAGTTGATATTGTCGTCACGATAAACTTCATATGCATCTTTCATTACTGGCGTCATAACAAACATAGATAAAAGTAGAGCAATGCCATTCAACGTCATATTTGATGGCACTTGTTGCAGCCCCAAGGCATTGCGTACCATCACAAATACGATAGAGAACTTAATAAAACACGTCCCAGAGGCAATCAGAAACGGCAGCAGCGTAGAAAACGCGAGCAGCGCAATCATCGAGATGTCATTCGACATGCAAAACCTCTTGCTGTATCTCTAACAGCTCCACTCCCAAACGACCATCCACCAGAACTAACTCGCCACGCGCAATCAATACGCCATTGGTCTTCACTTCAATCTGCTTCTCCGCATCTGGAAGTAAGGGCAGTAATTGTCCAAGATATAAATCGCCTAGCTCGGACAGACTGACCGTACTTTGCTGCAAAATAAATTCCAAACGTAGCGGCAGCTCTGCCAGTAAATCTGGGATTTCAGTAGGCGTAGCAAGATGTGCCTCGTCTTCTCTTTCAATCATGATTCCATCCTCATTTTGCCAATAGCGGCCTATCCTCACATCGCAGCTTTTAACCCAATGCGTTTCTTCAGAAATAAGCAATACATCCCCCACGCCCAAGCGTGCTTTTGCTCGCTGGCTCAGCTTGCTGCAGCCAATTTCAAATATTAATTGCACGGGCAAAGTGAGCAGCCATGCAGGATCTAACTTATCCTGACCTTTCATCACTGCAGGGATATCCGTCAGCCATACTCGCCCTTGCGGCGTCTTCAAACACAGCATGGCTGAGGCTGGTATCTGGGATTTTTGACCAAGTTGTAAACTATCGTAAGCTAACTCAGTAGCGGCGAATTCCAAGGGACGAGGGGTCGCCATAAAAAGAGCCTGCAACTGCCCATCATCACCTGTTGAGCCCAATATCTCAGCCAAAGCAGGTGAAACACATGATAGCCATTCGTGCAGACTCAGCAGGCCTTGCCAACGTCCTCCATCAACAGAGAAAACATGACATGCGTCCACATCAGGCAAGCCAAAGCTCACCTCAATGCCTTGTGCTTGCCAACCTTTTTGCGCTTGCTGCCACGCTTGCTCTGTACTTGTTAGCTGGCGCAATCCCAATGCATTCACTCGTTTTCCTTATCCTGCGGGTCTTGGCTCTGTTGCTGATCTTTTTGCTGCTCAGAATCACCCAATAAGGTCCAATGCTCAGTGTTATCGATGTGTTGCAAGTGATGGTGCAAACGATCCTGCACAAAGGTATTGGAGGGTTGCAATTCAAGCTGCAGATTTCCTTCTTGCGACTGCGCCTGAATACGGACTGAGTGTCCATCTCCCCAGCGATTAAAACGATAGAGCATCTGGCCATCAGGCTGTTGATCTGCTACTGCAACATCGCTCGCTCCTTGGCTGAGAACGTCCTCACTCTTTGCACGAAGATTTGCAATATGGGCTTCCTTAGCAGGCTCCCGTGATATAAAACTTTTTTCACCCTTGGCAAAGGATGCTGCAAGCATCTGCTCTTGCTCAGATAGCAAATGATCTTCGTCCGTATCTGGAGTAGTGACTTTCGCACTCTTCAATGGCGCTCCCTGCTCGGTAGTCATTACCCTCTCTGGGTCAACGGCTGCTAATGGGGGTGAAATTACTTTACTGGCTGTGCTCTCTGTTGAAGCGCGAAACTCCCCATCTGAAACTTCTGATGAAGATGCACTATGGGCTTCCTCAGCAGGTGCCCGTGATACAAAACTTCCTTCATCCTTGACAAAGGATGCTGCAAGCATCTGCTCTTGCTTAGATAGCAAATGATCTTTGCCCATATCTGGAGTAGCGACTTTCGCACTCCTCAATGGCGCTCCCTGCTCGGCAGCCATTGCCCCCTCTGGGGCAACGGCTGCTAATGAGTGTGAAATTACTTCGCTAGCTGTGCTCACTGTTGAAGCGCGAAATACTCCATCTGAAACTTCTGATGAAGATGCACAAATTTTGTTGCCCTCGCCCTGCAAGGAATCAGAGACAGGGCGCACACGCGGCTTACCCGTCTTGAGCGGCTGATCATTTAAAGCCTGCATACTTGCAAGGTCAGCCACTGCCTGAAAGGGAAGCGATGGGGCTAAAATATCGGATGGGCGTGCCGCTGCTTTATTAGCCTCACCCACCAAGGAATCAGCACTAAAGCGCTCACGAGACTTGCCCGTCTTTAACTGCTGGCCATTTAATACCGACATACCATCTGCTATAGCCTGTGATCCAGACTCTCTTACTAAACTGCGTAATGGATGATCTACTCTTGCACTAGAAGCGCCGTTTTTCTGCCCATGCACTTCACCTTGCGCCTGTAGCTTATTCACCGTTTTGGTCCCCAGATGCAGTGCCAAGGGTTTTTCATCGACTAAAATGGGAGGAGGGGGTACTACAGCTTCACCTGCTACCTCTAAGCCTTTTTTCTTCTTCTGTTTACCAAGCTGAGTAGCAAACTCACTTAATAAACTACTTGGTTCCGAAACAACAACGGCCCCAGTTTTTATCCCTGCTGTCGCTACTATTTGCCCCATGTCACTCGCTCCTGCGCCTCAGAATCTTCCTGGCGTAATTGATACAAACGCCATGCTTGTTGCTGTATTTTTCCCCAGCGTTCGTACTTATCCTGCTTGCGTAGCCAGTACTGACGCTGCAATAAAACAGCCTCTTTTTCTGTTTGCAGAAGCTGCTGCTGTTCGCGCACTCTGCCTTCTTGAAAATCAAGCAGATGTAATTGCCGCCGTAACACCGCCAAACGACGTTGCATCGCAAATAACTCACCACGATTCATAACGCAGCCCTGTGGCCGCTTCGAATGCAATAGCTGTTTTATTGCACTACGCTGTGCATCTAAGCCATCTAGCTCCGCAGACAATACCTGCCACTGCTGAATCAATTGAGCGAGCCGCGTATCACAACGCTGCTGGCTCACCACACAACGCCGTAATAAGCCCGTTAACTTATGCAGCAATCTCATGCATCGCTCGCAAGGTCATTTCAAATGAACTCCCTTCATCTAAGGGCTGGCGTAACCAGCTTTGTATCGCAGAGCGTTTATTGATTGCACGATCGTTTTCTGCATTCTCTCCAGCTTTGTATTCACCCAAATCAAGAAACACCTGCAAATCTTCCAACCTTGCTAATACGCCCCTTAGCTCGCTCGCTAGGCGCTGATGCTCTGGACTACTTACCCGCCCAGCCACTCGGCTGACACTGCGTAAAACATCAATCGCCGGATAATGATTTTGTGCTGCTAACTTACGGCTAAGATAAATATGACCATCCAAAATAGAACGAATTTCATCCGCAATAGGATCAGGCTCATCGTCACTTTCTAATAGCACCGTATAAAAAGCCGTCATACAGCCTTTCTGAGTTTGACCTGGGCGCTCCAGCAATCTGGGTAAGGAATCAAATACCGATGCGGGATAGCCACGGCGTGCCGGTGCTTGCCCGGCAGCCAAGGCCACATCACGTAAAGCCCGTGCATATCGGGTGATTGAATCAAGGAAAAGCACTACATTTTTGCCCTGATCGCGGAAATACTCCGCAACCGTTGTCGCCAATAGCGCTGCATTACAACGATCCAGAGAAGAAAAATCCGAGGTGGCGTAAACCAAGACGCACTGATGATGGCGGCCTGATCGGCGTAACTCCTCGGTAAACTCGGTCACCTCGCGCCCCCGCTCACCAATTAAGCCAATCACAAATACATCGGCATCTGCCTGCTCGATGAGCATATTCATCAGCATTGTTTTTCCACAGCCTGCTGATGCAAAAATACCTACCCGTTGCCCATCGCCACAGGTAAGCAAGCCATCAATGGCCCTTACACCTGAAACAAAAGGCTGTTGTATCCCTACCCGCTCTGCATAGCTTGGCGGAGTCGCCTCAATAGAGCGCCACTCCCTTCTGCCATTGGATGCTTCAACAAAACGCTCGACCATCTTGCCCGAGGGGTCTAGCACAGAACCTAGTAAGAAATCGCCCACCTCAACTTGTAAGCCTGCCCCTGTAGGCTGCAATACCAGCTCACGGGACAAACCTTGAGCATTGCCAATTAAACTCAGAATTGTGCGTTCTTGATTAAAACCAAGCACTTGAGCACGAGCGACACATGAAGAATCCTGCCAGCTCCGGTATATCTCACAGATTTCCCCTACAACCACCCCAGGCAAAACTGCTTCGACAATCGGGCCAGACAAACGCAATGGATTGGCTTGACGGCGCAAGAGTCGTAAAGGCTTCATTACTGCACAGCCTCAACAAAGCGTTCCAGCAGCTCAAGATAACCATCAAGTGCCTCAGAGAAACTTTGCCCATCGCGTAAAGAATTTGCTTGCAGTAAGCCTCTTAACTCTAAATAGCCATCATTCACCGCCAGCTGCAATTGCTCTCCACGCACAAAACTGCAGCCCTGCATCAACACATTCAATAAACGTGTTGAACATTGATCAAAGACATTGTCGTTATGCTCAATCAACTGCGACCACAACCAAACTTCCCCATCTTTGTTAGTAATATAAATACTAGGTAAACGATGAAGATCGAGCGCGATTGTTGAATGACTATCTAAGTCACCCTGCAACATTTGTTCACACCCATTTTCTTTTAATGCATCACGAACTAGGGTGGAGATATCAACAGCAAACATAGTATTTACCTTCTATTTAAATAGACTTAATGACGTTAACCGATACGCTGTCGGATATCTCACCAAACGACACCACTTCAAGATCACGAAAGCGAGTTTCAATGAGTTTCTTAATAAAACGCCGCACATCTACCGATGCCAGCAACACCAGATCTTTATGTGCAATGCTTAATCCATCCAAAGCAACAGCAAAAGCATCCATTAACTCTTCAGAATCAGCAGGCTCCAAGTTTAGGAACGAGCCATTCGAGGTCTGACGAATCCCTTTACGAACCACATCTTCTATCTCCGCAGAAACCACGATGGCTCTCAACTCATTTCCCACCGAAAACTTGTGGCAAATATAACGAGCAAGCGAACCACGCACATGTTCAACGAGTACAATCACATCCTTCTCACGCGGAGCCCAGTGCGCGAGGGATTCCATAATCAACTTCATATTGCGAATAGAAATACGTTCAGATAACAAACGCTGCAATACCTCCGCAATTCGCTGAACTGTGGCATGGCGTAATACCTCTTTTAATAAGTCAGGGTATTTCCCTTCTAATAAATCCAGCATTTGCTTGGTTTCCTGCACACCAAAATACTCATTCACATGATGAGCAAGTAAGGTTGCAAAGCATTGGTATAACTCATCAATAGCCGGACGCAGCTGGTAGCCCAACTTTTGTAAAGTTTCTTTACTCTCCGCATCAACCCAGACGCTTTCTCCTACCGGCACGATATGAATACCAAGCTGCTCAATTTCTTCGGAATAATTGACCACGCGTAGCAAGTCAAACTGCACAAAGAACTCTTCAGCACGAATCTCATTAATCAGTAAAACAGCTCGGTTATCTTCAAGCTCATCGGATGAGCGCATCAGCAGTGCAGGTAAACTGACGCCAAAGTCCAAGAAAAATTGGCTACGTAAGCGCTCAGCAAGCTGCCCTTTATTCAATAAGGCATACCGCGCTTTAGGCACCAATAAAACCAAGGGCACCGTTTCAGCAGCAATCTGATCTAGGTTATCAATCAGGCAAAGCTCACTCCCCCCTAGTGCATTACTCTCACCAGAAACTGCAGCAGCACCTTCCTTTCTAGGGGCAGAAGCAGCGGGTTTGCTTCCTAACTTAGCTTCTCTTTGCTTGTGATAAAACAATCCCCCCAACAAGACAGCCAAAATAAAGAACACCATAAAAGGGAAACCCGGCAGCATCCCTACAGCCAGCGCCAGCATCGCCGTCACAATCAACACAAAGGGCTTACCTAAGAGCTGACTCATGATATTGCGGCCCATATTGTCACCCTCACCACTTACGCGAGTAACAATAAAACCAGCACTAATGGCGATCAGTAGCGCTGGGAGCTGAGCCACTAGGCCATCACCAATCGTTAGAATGGTGTATGTAGATAATGCGGTAGAGAAGTCCATCCCATGCTGGCTCATCCCTACCGCAATACCGCCAATAAAGTTGACGAAAATAATGATGATGCCAGCGATCGCGTCGCCTTTAATAAACTTCATGGCTCCATCAAATGAGCCATAAAGCTGGCTTTCACGCTCTAATACACTGCGCCGTTCACGCGCGCCATCCGCATCAATCACCCCTGCCCGTAAATCACCATCGATGCTCATTTGTTTACCGGGCATCCCATCAAGCGAGAAGCGAGCAGCCACTTCGGCCACCCGTTCAGAGCCCTTGGTAATAACAATGAACTGCACCACGGTCACGATAGCAAAAATAACAAAACCGACCGGCAAGCTATCTCCAATAACAAACTGGCCAAAGGTCGCGACAATTTCACCAGCATCGGCCTCAAGTAAAATCAAGCGACTGGTACTAATCGACAAAGCAAGCCGAAATAAAGTGGTAATCAGCAAAACGGCGGGGAAAGTGGAGAAATGCAAAATACGCTCGATATAAAACGAGCCCATAAACACCAACATCGCGATCACAATATTCAAGCCGATCAAGAAATCGACTAAATAAGTTGGTAAGGGGATCACCAGCATGGCGATGATCATCACCATCAAAAGCAGAATCAACAGCTCTGGGCGCGAACGTATACCGTACAACAAATTATTCAGCACTTTATCTATCCATTGAGATCAGTAAACGAGAAACTGCCATCATGTAGACCGCCTACGCTCAACCTGCTCGAGACGATGAGCCACTGTGGCCAGCCTTTCAAATTCGTTAAGTAATGGAGTTACATCGTCCGGATCAGCAAACAATACGACTGGCAACGATTTACAAGCCTGATACAGTACTTGCAATAAAGAAGAGCGCTGGGCATGGCGATGAAGCAAAACGCTTTCCCCCACAACATCTAGCAGTAGTTCATCAATCCGAAGCGGATCTTGAAATAAGGACAACATAAAGAGTAACCAAGCTGGCTCACTATCATTAATGCTGCATACAACTGGACTACCCAGTAGCCGCTTAATAAACAACACATCACTGGAACGCAGCAATTTCAGCTGGCCTAGTTTGCCCAACAAATTGTTAAACTCTTCCCGTGAGCAACTAGGATCTTGCGCATGCATATCCGTGACCAAAGCCCCTTCCATGAAATCCAATACCAAAGCCCTGCGCTGATACCCATAACTACTGATCCAATTTTGGTAGACATCAACTTCCCCACCCTCATTTTCTAGAAACTGACGATAACTTGCGCGCAACAGAGCAGGGCTTAAATCCAGTGCTTTCCCAAACAAACGAGCCTTCAAAGCACAATTAATGCCGCTTTTTAGCTTTTTGGGTTCAGCCTGCTCTTCTACATGCTTCAGTAATGCTTGCAGGCGTTTGCGAACGACCTCTTCCATTTGCTTGCGACGTAAGATTTCACGCAAAACCAAGGCCAAATCACTATCATCAGGAAACAACTGCTGAGCTTGCCGAAACAGCTCCTCAGGTGACACTCCATCCATCTGAGCCACTTGCATAATCTGCACCACCTTGGGCAGCACATCCTCGTCCAGAACTCGCTCAAAACTTTCAGAAAGTCCTTTCTTTGCTTCAAGCTCACGGCGGCTTCGAAACTGAGTGGCTAAAGCCGCCATTTCATCCGAAGAATCAACAAACTTTTGCACTTGGTCGGCAGGGGTGTTGTCCACCTCCTGTTGACTGTCACTCTGCGGAGTAACTTGTTTTTTACCCGCCTCTTGCTTCTCATTCAGCTTGGCCTGATGCCTTGCTAAACGCGGCCCAGAGAGTGAAATAGAATGACTATTGATCTCCATTACTACGGTCCATGTATTTGCGTACCGCCTGTTGCGCTGAATTTGAATCAGCTTGACTGATTACGCCTGCAGCCAGATCACTGGCATCGCGCTCAGCGGGCTCCTCAATCTGACGAGGTTGAATTAAAAATACACGCACTAAGTTCGAGCTGTTTCGCTGTTGATAACGGAACAAATCCCCCACAAAAGGAAGCTCACCTAATAGAGGAATTTTTCCGAAATCGTCCGTACTTGCATCACGTGTATAACCGCCAATCAGTAAGCTTTTATCTTTAGGCACACGGGCCACCGTACTAATCCGAGTGCGGCCAACAGTGGGCAAGACCGTTTTGGTCTCGGAATCTCCTTGTGGAACCTCACTGCCATCTTCAATATTCAGTGACATCTCAATTTGGCCATCCGCAGAAAAACGAGGAAGCACATTCACAAGGGTGCCGTAAGTCACATGCTGTAACTCAACGCTGCGCTCGCCAATTAACTGTGTATAAAAGGTTCGGCTATTATCAAAAAGCGCAGGTACATTTTCCTGAGTCAACACCACGGGGCGAGAAACTACATTGGCTTTTTTATCCTGACTCAAAGCCAAAATAGAGGCCATAAAACGTGTCCCATCCAAGGTACTAAAAGAGCCTGGATTATTAAAAGAAACACCTAGCTGATTGCCAACCCCTAAACTCCCCTGCCAATTCACGCCCAACTGATCCAAATCATCTTTTTGCAGATCAATAATCCATAAAGACAATTCAACATGCCGCTTAGCCACATCCAGCTCGGCCACTAAATTTTCAATAAAACGCACCTGTTCGGCAGTGCCTTTTACCAAGAGACTATTTGTATCAGGATTTGCAATCACGCGAATATTGCCCGCTGATGGCGCATGTTTCAGCGCATCTGGCAGGCTCATTGGAGACTTATAAGGCACTGGCTCTTCAAGCTTATTAACCGTAGGAAAATCAGGCATGGATGGTGCAACGGCGCCCACAGGCTTAGCTGCAAGGATATCGACGCTGCTTTTCTCATCTTGCAACAGGCTTATAATGACCGAGGCCATGCCAGGAATCGTAATTTTCTGGTCACGTAATTCATAACTTCGATCACCAACAAAAGTGTTATTCAGTCGGACCACACCAATCTTCAGCCGCCCCCCGTCAATTTCACTCCGCTGACTATCCATAAACTTTGCTGCGCTCAATACCAAATCGACATAAACCGGCGGACCCGACACATAAAATGTCCCGCTTCGCTCATCACCCCGCAGTGGATATCGTCGATCATAAAGCCCACTTTTACGTAGAAAAGCATTAAAAGAGCTTAAAGAAAGATTGCGCAGTGCAACCACGGAGTTGCGGGTTTCACTCGCATCATAAACATAGATAGTTTGCCCATCGTGATACCAAATCAGGCCCAACTGCTGTGTCATTTGCTCAAGCAAGGCCTGAGGATTCACCAAATCAAACTCACCACTCACCTGCTTACGTACAGCCAATTTACTTAAAATAATTGGCTTCTTTAAGCGAGAAGAAATAGCATCGAAAAAGGTTCTTAAACCATCTTGCTTTGCCACATACCCATGTTGCTCAACTCCCCGCTCTACCGGCAAAGCCGTTGCACTAACAGCCTGCTGCCCCAAAGCTAACAACAAAGCACCACACACTAATTGACTGCATAACTGACTCTGCTTCATTTGATGGCATCATTCATAATATTGGACAACTCACGTGGAGAAACACCAAGCAGCACTCGGATCTCATTGGAAAAATGCGAAGACGATGCATAACCGTTGCTTAAAGCTATTTCGGTTAAACTTTTTCGGCTTTGTGCCGCTTCTAGCAATGAACGCGCCATTCGCCAATCTCGCAGCTCAGTTTTGGCCGCATGCCCTAACGCGCTACGACACAAGCGTCGAAAGTGTGAGCACGACACCCCATAACGCTCGCCCAAATCTTGCACCTTTCCCCCTGCTAACGACTCCGCCAACAAAAAACGGATCAGCCAATAGCACTCGGTACGCCGTAACAAAGTAACCAGCTGCAAAGAGCTTTCATGCCCAAGTAAGGATTGTCCAAGTAACCATCCTTCAACAGCACGCCTCCCCTCAAAGGGCGAAGCATCCGTCAGCGGTATATAGGCCCACCGCAATACATCCGCGACTGGTGGCTCTATATTCTGAGACTCATCAATAAAAGCCTGTAATTTGGCCAGCACAAGCAAACGCACCTCTTGACAACGTGCAGCGCCCTCTATTACCTCTAAACTCAGGCGATCTAAAACCAATACGCCACGCCAAGCAGCAGGTAAAACAATGGGCATGATCTGCCCGTCACCAGATAACCTTAACGAGCAGCCAGCGTCACCACACTCCATCCACCAAAGCGCTTGAGCCTGAACCTGAGTACTAAAACCCACCTCCAAAGTAAAAGCGCTATTCAACATCTCGTTTTCGCTCATCGCCATCACTGCACATACGGCAGGCCTCAGAGAAGATGGACGGAGTATCGCCGGACCTCCCAATGGAATCCTGATGAAAATCTGATGCTGGCTTGAATATCTAAGCAAAAAAAACGCCGCATTCGCAGGCGGCGTTATCAAAAAAATTGAAAAGTCAGTTATGGCAAGCTACTTGATGATTTGTACTGCCTAATCCTCTTTGAAATTATTATCTACCCCTCTGTATACTGGTTCTTTCATTTTAAATCCCTACTTGTTTATAGCTCACACTGATGAATAGACATTTAAATTAAAAGGAAACCATGTAAACACTTATCTATCTAATTTTTTCATTCCAATACGCAATAATTCAATATTTAATACATGCTCTCTGAAAAATATTTCAAGGGAGATAATTTAATAAACCATCCCCACGTTAATAGAAACATTTAAACCAAACCAATTAGATTATTACTTATATAATTACTTATTAAGCCATATCTTTAGTTGCACTATTTTGCTGCTCTTCAGTTTCAAAATTCACATAACCCATAGGAAATTTTAAATGACTCTCCATGGCTGACCAAAACGCATCATTTTGTGGTTGATCTTTGTCCCAAATTCGTTCTGCCAATGATAGAGCATCATAAGCTTTTGACTGACCAGCAGCTTTCGCAATGAAACCACCAATATGCTCACGCAAGGCATTGGGCCCTGTTCGTTCAATAGTACTTTTATTTGGACGTTCAAAATATCGAGCGCCGGCAAACTCACTGCCATTTAAACTTTCGTACTCTTGACCTATATGATCAATAAAGCTAGATAGCATCTTACTTTTAGGAAGAGTAGCCAATAAAGCATTTGCAAAGTAAGGAGTGTCGTTACCAGAAGCCTCAGCTTTTCCTTCAGCCAACCCTACTAAAAGTAAATCTGGATGAGATTTTAGATCCTCACCAAATGCTTGTATGCATTCAAGATCAATGTCTGCGTAGACTCCCCCCTCCTGATGCAAAATTTCATAGCGAGCAATGTCTGAAGCCGCAGGGTAAGCTCCATTGCGCCCGATAATTTCATGCTGATAAGCGTTTTTATTTTTAAATTCATAAATATCATTGATGCAATTTAAATCACGAATAAAAATATTTTTATGATTTTTAAATAAATTTTTAATTTCATCTAAAGTACCGATATCACGCTCTTTATTTTCTATCCCATCCCAAGCTTTAACTGTTTGATTTAAAATTAAAGCATCCGCCTTTAGAAAATTTTCATCATTCTCTTTCATCAAGGCTTGAATAGTTTGAATAACTTGCATGGAATTTTCAACCGTAACTATTCCGATGTGCTTTAAATCAGGATGACTACTTATCTCCTTATTTATCTCTATAAGAGCCTGTTGTTGAGTATTTTCTTTGGTATTTTCTCCTTGATTAACGGTCTTCTTTAACTGATTGACAAGCCCTCTAAGTAATTTTTCAGTTTTAAATAATTCCGTTTTAAATGAATCAGAATTAAATGACTTTCCGTTAAATGACTTAGCATCTTTGAATATATCTCTAACTTCTCCCATTACTTTTTTATTTTCTTCATAAGCAGAAAAATGCAGCGAGTCCACCCACAAATTAACTTCTGCCTTAGGGTTCATATTCGCCCAACCTAGCAAAGACTGTTTCTGTTCATTCCCTAAAGGTGACCCAATCCAGACCATGTGAATTTTTTGTGGTACGGCAGTGAAATTTTCTTTAGGGTATTGTTGAGCAAAGCTCACTTCCTTTGCCGCAGAGCTACCTACAATAGGCTGAACTGACACGTCAGATGAGCTTAAACCATTGATTTTCATAAACTACTTCCTAGATAAGATGATAAATCTTACCTAACAAAAATACTTTCACCTTGCAAAAAATGATCATCAGCTTACCAATTAAGTGAATAGGGTAATCCACTCACAAAGCCAGCTCATTTTAAGTAGATTTTCCCAAAGTCTTTAAGAAGCTCACATGAGGGCGTATTCAAATTCACCTTCGTTTTGATATCTTTAGCAATTTAACACGCGTCATGATCGAGGCGTTCATGCCACAAAACTTAGCACGCCACTTATAAAAAAAAGCAAAACTCATGCAGTACTCACGGCACAGGCTAGGCACCGTAGATCCCGCTTCGGCCGGTTTTAAAATCGCCATAATCTGGCCTTATTAATTACCCACCAATTTCATGTAGAAGCTCCTCAAAAATTGCGAGAAAATCGACTTAAAAAAGAGCTGATTTTTGTGGGGGGATTACCAAATTGCTAACTCGTTTTAAGGGTAAAGACACAGCAACATCTTTCTGATAGAAATTCCCCTCACTCATACCCGATGAATCCAAATGAATATCTGGCTTTACTATCTGATCCAATCTATCAATGGCATTCTGAAAGGCTTGGTATTGACCAAAATCTTCCTTCTTCCTTTCCTCGGCAGGTATCGCTCCATCATGACCCCGCCCCGCCCTGCGCTTAACCGTTTCATTAAAATCACAATCCAACTGCACAAAAATATGGTTTTCCTCCCTACCCTGCATCAAATGTGGAGTGCAAATACCTTCAATCAAATATGTATCGCAAACGGGTACTTTGATTAGTCGGCTTGGCCCGTTAATATCTCGCTCTCCGCGTAAATACCCCCCCACCATCACACCTTCACGATACTCAGCAGGGACTGAATAATTAAACGAGCATCCAGTTGATATTGCTTGCAGCAAATTATCTGCGGTATCTCGATTAAACGAATCTTCATGTCCATGAACAATCGGCCAAGCTGAAACCGGAAGTCCTTGATTTTGTGGAAGCATGCTCAACTCAGAAAATGATTTCAAAAAATGATCTGTCTTAACTGACTGAAAAATCAGCCCCTCTTGTTGCAAACTACTAGTCAAAGCCGATTTACCAGATGCAGATGGCCCAGCAATGAAAATAATCACCGGCTTTCCTTGTTGTCTTTTCTGCTGAATGTTCTCTAGGATTTGCCGAACAACCTCCTTAATCGAGACAATACGCCCCTCCCCTTTTTCTTTAATTGGGGAGGCGGCCTCAGTGAACACCTCATTTCCCACTCGCCGCAAACATGCTGAAATTGGACTTGCAATAGCTTGAACGGGGATCTCAGCAGATACAGGGTGAGAAATATTGGAGCAAAAGCCCCCTGTAGGTAAAACCATAAAAAATCCCTCAAATAACAGTTTTATCACTTCATGTGATCAATAAAAACTTCACCCCCCCCCTTATCTAACAAATTACCACTTCATTTCTTATTCTCAAATAACAGATACCCCCGAAGATATTAATGCGATAAAACAAAACTCATCTTAAATAAACTAAGATGTTTCCTATTTAAATTATCTCAGCACAGAAAAAAAGATTTTTTTAGCACCAATCAGTTTGCAACTCTATAAATAATTCTACTTCAATATGCATTTTTCAAAATTAACTAGCTAAAAAAATTTTAATATCCTCTATATTAAGCGAAATATCAATTAATAGCTTTAGCAATAAAACTAAATATCCTTCAAATAAAGAGAGGCACCTTTTAAGTTAATTTAAATTCTTTAATTAACTAATTCATGATCCAATAATGATTTTGCACGAATATAAGCCCCCATTTCTCCTGCTTCTGACATTCTGGCCTTTATTTCTTCCTGTAAATTCATATTCGGTGAAGCAACAGATAAAACTTCATTAACAGAATGGTAGCCACCACCAACAAGTAGGGCTACTGCTGCAATTGCTAAGTCATTTTTCTCATTTTCAGATAAATCAGGGCAAAGAACATTTGCAGCCACCATGATGCAACAGGTGGAGCCTGATATAGCACCAATAAGTGGATTATCTTCATCAAACTGACTATTAACAAATGGAGATAGCTCTATTCCTCCTCTGCTCGCAGATTTGTCCTGAAGGCGAGTTCTAAACAAAGGACGATCATGAGCAAGATCCGGCATAAGCAGAAAATCCTTCATTTCCGCAGTAAAACTATTTAACTGTTTTTCATCAGTAATTCCTAAATCGTTACGTGGAGTATATTTAATATTTCCTGTACGCCCACGCACATCAAAGAACTCATCTATTTTGTATTTTTTTAGAGATGAAGAAATAGTAGATGATAAATCATTATTGCCTGCATTCAAAAAACCATAAAAATCTGGTTTTTTCAGGACAAAATCTATTAAAAATGCCCCAAAAGCTTTTACTAATAATATTTTCTTAGTAAATGTGACTGAGTCATCACATTCATTTTTAAAAATAGATGCTATTTCATTTCTCTCTATGCGCGCAAATTGACCTATCTTACTAACATCATCGCCCATTCGTGTTTTGAAATCTTGTTCACCAGCAGATAACCCCATACCTAATGGATAAAAACTATCAATCTTCTTCAATACTTTATTTACAGTATCACTAAATACCCTAGGATTTTTCAAAATCAATGCAGCAGCCCAAGATTCTTTCAATGTTTTACTATTATTATTAAAATTCTCATCATGCTTAATTTTTGAAATAAACTCCATTTCATGAGGTCTACTCCTTAATGTATTACCTGTGCACGTATTACTCTTTTTAAAAAATGACTGCGGCACAGCCAAATCAATGGAATTAAATATCTTGTATGCAGAATTACTTATATTAGCAATACGACTCACAGCAATACTTTTATTTATCGTTTTACTAATACCACCAGTTTCTGAATATTTAGAATATTGGCTATTTATTGCAAAATTATCGTTATCAACTTTCATCTTAACCTTCCAATACAGTTTAACCACTTCATAAAAATATTAATATTTACAATGCATTAACTAAAGCAGAAATATATAAATTAATAATATTCCTCCTTCATTTATTTTAAGCAAGCACAACACTATAAGTTTTGCTTCCACCTAAATGGGCTTATTTAATTTTCCTAATCATGCCTCTTACTCAACGAAGAGCAGGATTGCTTTAATAAGCGTGATAAAAAAGTAAGAAACAAACTTATTTGAAAGTGATTACATGCAAAAGCTTCATGCCCGCTTCATCGCATAGCTGCTTGCACCTAGGTACCTGTACGACAGTGCCAGATGACCATTTAAAATAACCGTATGAGCGACCTGCCAATGGCAAAAGACGCTATATCGGCATAAGGTCAAAGAACTTCCGATTGGGGCTAATTATCGAATTCACGAGCGACTTCAGCCAGTTAAACAATCAGCCCACCCCACGAGACAGCGAAAATAGTTAGTCGGATAGGGTAGAGGACCGCTGACGTTTAGATAAGATTTCTTGTAATTCGCTCATCATAGATACTTCTTTGTCATCTCTTTTAACAATATTCTTACGAGTAGATTTATTGACATCAAGTAATGTTTGAATCTGATCTTTCCCTGCCGGAATAATTGTGGCCCACTGTCTAGTCTCGCCAGCAACAGGTTTTGTTACTGGGGGCATCGGAGGAGGTGGAGGTGGCGCTTGCAGAAATGGCGCACTCTGATTAATCGAATTGCTTGCTGCCAAGGTAGTCGTAGCTTGGGTGGTTTCGGCAGTGGCAGACGGTACTTTTTGCAACGCATGGACAGTAACAGGCATTTTTTTAGGCGTTTTTTTCCCTGCTGTGTTTTCTAATGCATCTTTGAATGCTTTGTTGTCCATTAGCCTTTGTATATTCTCACCCACGGGAGGTTTGCTGGTTTTTTTTGTAGCTGATAGCGTGTCTTTTAGCTGCTCAGAGATGGTTTTTTCTGGTACAGATAATTCTTTAGGTGAGGAGCGCAATGTAACGAGTGAACCCGTGAGGCGCTGTGCTTTTTGTTCGGGAAGGGCGGTAGCTTTCGGTTCCCACATCGCCCTTATTGATTGATAAGGGGCATTTGATGGTGCTGAAATTGTCATAATAAGGCTCAATTATGGGTAAAAAGGATTCATCATTTCTTATGATGGATCAGCACGCTTTCAGAATTCGCTCCTTTACTTTTGTTTGTAATTGAGCTGCACTAAACAGGATAAAAATAGACTAATCACATCTTATCGGCTTTCGCGAAATTATAATCAATACCCAGCAAACGCTCGGCCTGTGGGCTATGCGCACTCTGCAAAAAAGTTGACTGGGCCATTGATAAATTAACTTTTGTTTTTAAAACAAATATTTCGGGAATTCCACAGCGTTCTTGCGTGCGGTTATTGTTTTATTGTTTGCAGTGTTTGGCTCCAACAAAAATGACTCGGTTTAGATTCATTGTGTTTCGTTGATGGAATTGAACAATTGGGATTAATTAGGTTAATTTAATAAACTAATATTTCAGCTGCTGTTCTTGAATAACAGATGACGAACCTTTTTGCAGCTGCCATAGCGGATATTGGCGCTCTAAAAAAGCATCCAAGGCATCTTTAGCCAAGTTAAAGGAATGTACATCTGTTTGTTTAAATTGTGTCATCGCGGAGAAAAATTGATTTGTTAGTGTTAATTCACCCTCTTGTTCTTGCTGCCGCAGAAAATATGCAGCTTCAGCATGCACAGGGCTATTTGGATCAGCTAGCTGGCTAAAGAGTTTTTGTAATGGTTCATGCTGCGCTGTGCATAAAGTCTTCCAGCGTTCATCCAACTCTTCTACTTGGCGCAAATGAAAATAGTGCATCATTGGCCCGCTCAAAGTTTTACTTCCCCAGCGCTCCAGCAAAACAGTAGAACCGCTCTCCCCTAGCGTCAGGCCTAGTTCTGCACTTACCCCTGGCTGTACGGGTACGCTTCCTGACAAGGCCATCGCTACATCCCAAGACTGGCTCACACGCAAGAATTGCAAACGATAAGCTGCAGCCTCTGCAGGAAACTCCTTGAGCATTTGATAACGCGGTTTATAAAAACGTAACAACAACGTCGTTCCCGCGCTCAATTCTGGCCCTAGCCCAGCAGTCATACTTTCAAGATCAGCAGCGCCCAGCCCTTGGGCCTGTAATGCAGGCAGTAAATCCGCTAATAGCCCATCTAAGGGCAAAGCTTTTCCCAAACTACCACTCACAGTAATACGCAAGTCTTTGTATTCACCATCTCGCACTGGATTGTGATGAATTCGCTCACGTTCGGTTAATGAGGCTTCTACTTTCACCCCCAAAGCCCCCATACCCCCCCCAATATCAAGCACATAACTGCGATCACGAATTTCTAAATTAAGCTTGTCGCAAAAACTAGAGAGCTGTAGCAAACGAGCTGAATTATGCTTAACGGGTGGTTTATGAAGCCGAGCGACAAGACGATTAACATCATCCATTGGCTGTTGCTTTTTTAGCAGAGCGCTACCCAGCACAGCATGACACAGTGCCATATTGGCAAATACCTCTTCTCTCCCCTTTCCTTGCCAACTACTTGCAATAGAATCCTCAATCACATTCACTTTTAAATGAGGTTTACTCATATCCCGCTGCTGAATTACGGCACAGTAATGATCAAATTCGGCCTCCAAAACATGAAGCGTTTGATGCAGTGTCTTAACGGGCAAGTTATTTACTTCATCAATATCACTTATATTTTCTGCAGACGCATCAGCTAACGCTAATAACCGGGATAGGGGTTTACGGTTTCTATCCTCACCTAACATACTTAGACACTTTTCATTTAGTGAATTTAGGCGCTGGTGAGCAATCGTCTCATCCACAGCCACCTTGCCATCCCCATCTTTAAGCTTGTCCCAAAATGGCGTTTGCGATTCCGCCTGAATCATAATCTTTTCTATATTTATTTGAGCGCCAGCCCCTGCACGAACCGCATCCATATCAGCTCGCACCCCCGCGCTCCCCTTTACGCTATAAACATTGCCTGTTCCTGCTTGTTGCTGCGAGGGGCCAGGTAGGCCTTCTGAATAAGTCGGAGTCCCTACCATACCCAACAGCACTGAAAGTCTTTGTTGCTGATTCACTACTTGCAGCTGCAGCTGCTTATAAGCCTGCAGCTCATTACCATGCACTTTACCAATCAGCTTTAATAAAGCACCAATAATGGTGCGAGATCCTTGTTTCAACGTTTCACGGCGCGATGCATGCTGCAATTGATCTGCATTCATATGAACAAACGCTTTAGCACTACTATATTCACGAAAGTGAAGCACCTGTGTTTTGCCTTTAAGGCTCGCGCCTACCGTTGCAACACCACTCAATCCAAGCTTGGCCCCTGCACTGGCAGCCAACGAAAAGGACTTATTCTGAAAAACGAAACCCTCATCATCGTTGTCCATCCCTTTAGCCCACAAAAAGTCTAAGCCAACCTTCGCTTTCGCCCCTCCACCCAGCCCAAATCCGGCCCCCACCGACACGCCTCCCCGCCGATCACGACTCGTGCCTGGTTGATCAAAAGCTTTAAACTGATGCAACAATTGCTGCTCAGCTACCTCTCTTGCCTGCTCAGCCCAAGCAGCACACCCTAATACACCCAAGCGCTGGCTTAATTCCGGCAAAAAACCTTTTACAGGCAATAAGCGAGCCAATCGCTCCATTTGCAGCGATAACATTGCACACTCTTTAATATCAAGCACCTGCTCGCTTTTAGAATGTAGCTCTTTAATAAGTGATATGAGCTCAATCTGCGGTTTGGTTTGTAAGGTTTGACTCGTTGACCCACGCAAAAATAAAAAACTACGCTTGATATTTGGAGGCAAGGGATAAGATTGCTGCATCAGGGTGCGCTCCATACCCTTTAAAGCTTGCAACAATACATCTCGTTGAATACGAGCTTTATCATTAATCAGCATTGCTGGTTCAGCTCTAATGACCTGAGGAATAGACACGGCATGAACCGCACTTAACTCAACAGGCAATGTGGCCGAATTTTGACGCACAATAGGAGCAGCTTCATTCTTGCATTGCTTTATAGTAAGAGAATGATTTATTGCGGGCTCTTGTGTACTCCTATTTATTTCCCTCATTACGACCTCCGATATCCGACAAAACACCAGAATAAATCCAAGCATGCCAACCTGAAATACAAAGCCATGATAAAGAAAACATATTTAAGTGTTATCCAATAGGAATGACCAAAATTCATAAACAACAATATGAAAAACAAGTAGCTTTATTGATTAAACACAATAAATAATATAATTACTTACAAAAAACGATCATATTCAAAAACGGTTCATTAACTACAAAGGAGATCGCCCTTTACCTATTAATATTTTCTTTGCTTTCTATCTATTACCTCTGATAAGCGTTGTTACACGCGGCACGCACTTGCAGCTCCGCCATATGGCGATCAAACACCGCGCCATCACCCGCTCACCCCATAATTTGAAGCAGCACATTTTGGTTTCTGCCAAGCTGAGGCGATCATAGCCTGACCATTTTGACCAGATCGCCCAACCCTAGGAGCGCCTTCAAGACAGCATTTCTGCCCCTCGCTTCTGTCGTATTTTCATTCCTAAATTGCGCATTTTTCCGCGTTGGGATGACCGCCGCCGCACCGCGTTATGGCACTCCTTCGCGTCATAAGCGCCATAGACCGCAGCAATTGTCTCGGCTTCGAGGATCTGATTTAACAACTCTGGCAGGATGGGCGCATCGCCCATTTTATGATTGGTGACTCAAGGGTTTCTGCATCGATGCCTAGGTGAACTTTGCACTATTGCCGACTATATTCTGCCCCCCCCCTTCACCCAGTATTTTGATTCCGGTGCGATCCAGCAATCAATGCAAACCACCTAGGCTGTGTCGCGCTAAATGATGACTTTGAATGTTTTTTGTCGACGTGAAATCGTGGTGGAATCGAGGACTTTCCAATCTATATTGGCGAACCGCAATAAGCTTTCTACATGCCAGTTGCCTAGCGCAATGCGAGACCCAATAGGCATTTGATGGTGAGGTAAAACTAAATTGCCACGTCACTGAGAGAAGGGGGCCGAACTCACTTACCCCTTGCTTCGACAACCAATTTGAACTTTGGATCAAACCCAATCATCTGTGCGCCACGCGATTTCAAAGCTGCGTGATAGCTTGGTCAGTTGGTGGTTTTGTACATGATAGGGACTGGTTTGCTCATGCAAGCAACAAAGCAGTCTATTGACAGTGCTTCGCCATATTTTTGACAAACACGGCATCCCGCTTGAATGCGTCTGAGATATTACTGGTGAAGAAACATTTAATAACGGGGGGCTTCTTACACTTATGAAATTAAAAAGCTCACAAGAGCAGCCCCCCCCCAAACTGCATCGTCCTATCCCGCCTTGCTAACGCAGGTCTAAACAGAAGCGGTAGATTTCGCTCAAATACGGCAATTGTAAATGCGCCACGAAACATCCGACACAAGGGAAGGAAAAAAGTGTTGGGATGATGTTGGGGTGAAACGAAAAAAGGGTTCCAGCTAAAATGCTGGAACCCTTATATTCTTTGGTGCCGACGGCAGGAATCGAACTCGCGACCCCCTGATTACAAGTCAGGTGCTCTACCAACTGAGCTACATCGGCGTTATTTCACAATAACTAGTTATTTCAGAATTCTTCTACCCAAAAAAACATGAACATTGCACAGTCGCGTCGGTCGGCGAATAGCTCGACGTCAACTACACAAGCTCCCTGTAAGCAGCAAAATACGACGTGGATACTATACCATTTAAAAAACGAACGCAAATCTGTTTGCACTTAATCCGTAATATTTCTGACATCAAACCATTATGGCGCTTGCTTTATTCAATGCCATAGCCATTGTTGCGTGATCAGCTTCAACATACCCCGCCGTCACCTCAATGCTTGAATGACCCAAAATTTCTTGAGCAATCCGAATGTTTGAAACATTATTCACCAACACAGTGGCCAGTGTATGCCTATACCGATGAGAGCTAATTGGGGCGTCAATTGAGGCAGAAATCTTACGAAAAAAACTTTTAACCGCTGCCCGCGTCATCTTTTTTCTAAGAATATTTTTACTGTTATGGTCATGCACGATTTGCCCCCCAAATTAGCAAACGTTCGCGCATGGGCAATTTTTTTCTGCATACGATTGCTTTTTGCAATCAATAACCAATAAAACAATCTAGAATTTTTCGCCTGTAAGTTAATTACTAAATACATTTATTTTATATTTAGCAAAATAACTTCTGTTTGCTTTTAATTATGATCATATTTTTATAAAGGAACGCCAGAATGCCTTTTCATCCCCGCATTACCTCAGCATCCAAATCGAACTCTGCACGAAAATCGTCTGTTGAGATGCCCGCGACGCGAGAAGTCAAGCGGGACGCTGCAGAGCTGAAAACTGACAACACTCCTTTAACCACGAGAAAACTAGAGCTGCTCTGTCTGGCTGCAGTGTAAGCATCCAGCCGACCCACGTTGAATAGCGTTATCGTTCCTTGGGATGATCGTGTCCACGATAAACTTAGGTGGACACATGGACGCTATACTCCCACTTCAATCAACACCCCGCAGGTCTCGTCGCAAGCACAGCCCCGAGTTTAAGTCCGCTGTGCTGGCGGCTTGTCACCAACCCGGTGTTTCAGTCGCAGCCATCGCGCGCCAATATGACCTCAACGATAACATCGTGCATAAATGGTTGGCCGATGCGCGCCGCAGTACAGATCCAGAGTCTTCGTCGTTAACGAATTCTCGTGACGTATCTCCAGCCTCACCAGCATTGACCTTCATACCGATCCAAATCGCTGATACGCCAACGCCAGCATCTGCACCAATTCGTTTGCACCTTCGCCAAGGTCAACGCGATTTAAGCGTTGAATGGCCCGCCGATCAGGCGCAGGCCTGTCTGGCTTTAATTCAGGCTTTGTTGCGATGATTCAACCCGAACAGGTCTTCTTGCTGGTCACGCCCGTCGATATGCGCTGGAGTATCGAACGTCTGTCATTGCTGGTGCAACAAACGCTGGGGTGCTCACCCTGTGATGGCACTGCCTATGGGTTTACCAATCGATCCCATTCGCGACTGAAGTTATTAATCTGGGATGGCAATGGCGTCTGGCTCTGCCAGCGCCGTTTACACTCTGGGCGTTTCCACTGGCCGACTTTGGGTGAGGCTACTTTTACAATGCCCAGAGAACAATGGCATTGGCTCGTCAGCGGTGTGGATTGGCAACGTTTGTGCGCTACGCCGCCAAGTCATTGGCAGGTCTAGCTGGTATCGCTCGAGCCCAGTAAAATAAGGGTATGACACTCGCGCCCAATCATCCCACTATGGCTACAAATTCGCCCTCGCTGGCGGAGGCTCAGGCTTTGGTGGCGCAGCTGCAGGCGCAACTTGCAACTCGTGATCAGCACATTCAATCTCTGGAGCTAAAAAACCAGAAGCTGGTCATAGAACTGGCGCATTTAAAGCGCATCCGCTTTGGCACCAAGAGCGAAGCCCTGTCGGTCGAGCAAAGCAGCTGTTTGAAGATGATGCGGATCAGGATCTGGCCGCCATCACCGCTGAGCTGGATGAAACGCCAGCCAGCAACGATGCCCCCGTTTCCCGCCTAAAACCACGCCCACGTGCGGGTCGTCAGCCACTGCCCGAACATCTGGAGCGCGTCGAGGTTCGGCACGAACCCGAGCAATGCACTTGCGGGCAATGCCAAGCCAAATTGGTTAAGATCGGCGAAGACGTGAGCGAACAGCTGGACATCGAACCAGCCCGTTTCTTTGTGGTGCGCCACATCCGCCCGCAATATGCCTGCCGCCAGTGCGAAACCATCACCGCAGCGCCAGTCCCTCCCGCCGTGATTGATGGCGGAATGGCGACGCCGGGCTTATTAGCCTGGGTGGCGGTGAGCAAATACCTCGATCACTTACCGCTGTACCGCCTCGAACAAATTGCTGCGCGCCAACAAGTCATTCTGGCGCGTAGCACCTTGAGTGAATGGATCGGCCGGATTGGAGTGGCATTGCAACCACTCGCAGACCGCCTGAGTGAGAAACTGCGCCAGCAAACCAGCCTGCATGCGGACGAAACCCCGGTGCAGCAGCTGGATCCCGGTAAAGGCAAAACCAAACGTGCCTATTTATGGGCGTATCGCAGCAATGATTTGAGCGGCAGCCCACCGATAGTGGTGTTTGACTATCAAATCAGCCGTAGTGGGCAACACGCCGCCCATTATTTGCAGCATTGGCGCGGCACGCTGATGGTTGATGATTACAGTGGCTACAAAGCTTTGTTCGCCAATGGCGTGCGAGAACTCGGCTGCTGGGCACACGCTCGACGTAAATTCTTCGAGCTGCATGCTGCGGGCGGGCATCCGGTGGCGGCAGAAGCCTTGCAACGTATTGCGCGCCTGTACGCCATCGAAGAACAGGCCAAAGATCAAACCGCAGACCAACGCGCACAAAGCCGCGCCCTAAACAGTCAGTCCGAACTGCAATCTTTGCATGATTGGCTACTGAAACTGCGCCCGAATGTGGCCCATGGTGGCGGCTTGGCCAAAGCCATTGACTACACGCTACGCCGTTGGCCTGCTTTGATTCACTATGCCGGAACGGGCGATCTGCCGATTGACAACAATCCCATCGAGAACGCCATCCGCCCCATTGCGATTGGCAAGAAGAATTGGTTATTTGCCGGTAGCGAACGTGCAGGCAAACGCGCTGCAGCGATCCAAAGTTTGTTGGCCACAGCCAAGCTCAACGGGATAGAGCCATCGCAATGGCTGCAGGCTACCTTGGAAAAACTGCCCACCTGGCCCAATAGCCGAATTGATGAATTACTGCCGCTGCACGGCTAATCCAAATCGACGCGATCGACTAGGTGGACACGCTGGACGCATACGCTGCAGTAGATTCTCCTTTCCAGGAATTAAGGGGATTACATTTCCGTCTGCATGAAAACGGTCAGGAAAATACAGCATTCTCCTCTGACAGATCAAACCATTGGCAACATGGCAGCGCAATCAAGGATGCAGACTCAGGCAAATTCACTGAGATTAACTATGTCACATCCGATGATGAGACGGTGTCGTTTCAGGTGAAAATTCATAATGAATGGTGCGATGTTACGGGACCGGATGCATTCTTTCAGGCGTTACTTGCTGCTAAGCAGCAGGTCCATCCTTCCGAATTAGGCGCGAATGAAGCCAGCAACTTGCGCGGCAAGCTGGCTGACTATCTGGAGAAGCATGCTGCAAAACTGGGCCAGTCTAGGATTACGGCGAACAGCCAAGATTTGACGCTCGATGGCACATCGACTCAAGACCCGATTGATATAGTACTGCAGCGTGGCGCAGATCTGATGGAAAAGTGCACACTGCGACAGCAAGAACTCCAACGCAGGAACCAAGTTGCGTTGGTGCCCCCTATGGCAGCCACAGGAACAGTAATACTGAATCTTGTTAGCTTGACAAATCAATACCTTCCCAACTATCCACAGGCATTGCCATCTGTAAAGAGCAGTACATCGTCACCATCAAATACAATCGTTACTAATGCTGTTCCATTCTCCGCACCCCTAGCATTGCCCAGCATAGCAGCAATGAGTAAATCGCCCCAGATCTCGATGGAGCCACAAAGCACATTAACTCAGATAAGTAAGGCAGCCGACTGGGTGATTAGCTGGGTGCCTAATCTGCCAAGGGTTTTACCAGGAGCGGACGGAGCTCCTCTCCCCATCAAACTGGGTCTTCAGGGGAGTGATACCGATATGGATGGTATTCCTGATGCCTGGGAGAAAAATGGTTATACCGTAGCCATACAAAGTGACCAGAGTGGGATAAGACGAAATATTTTAGTGCAATGGGAGGATGCCATACATAAAAATCAAACAGATACATCGGGGCGGTTTTATATAAAGTACAAGTCCGATCCAGACCACTGGAGTAGCACACGAGATCCCTACAGTGATAGCGCAAAAGTTTTAGGGGACATTGATGCCACAGTTCATCGTGTTGCTCAGAATCCATTAGTCGCCACAATGCCAGTTCTACAGATGGAATTGGAAGATTTTTCTGTTGGCGCTGTTGATATCGTAAGAAACTCTAAGGAGACTGGGAGTACCCTCTATAAAGGCACCTCAAAACAAACCGGAATAAGTCAAACTACGGAATGGAATGTGCACGGGGGGCTATCGTTTGGCTTCGAAGGAAAAAACCCAAAAGCAGAAATTTCAATCGGAGGGTCGTATGGTGAATCTACTACAACTTTCAACATGATGGAAAAAACCGAGTCATCACAAACATCACAGGCGGCCTCTAATTCTATCGAGTGGAACACGGGAGCACGAGCAACAGCCTATGGCGCAGTGCGATACTTGAATATTGGTACCGCGTCAGCGCATAGGGTTATACCGACTGTTACCGTTAGTTTACCGATAAGCAAAAATTATCCGCAGATGCATGATGTTGTTGGGACACTCGCTGGTGAAGTAAATCAAGGACAAGGAGCGAACGTATTAGTTCTAGGCGAGGTTTACCCAGACAACAGTAAAGCGCCTGTGTTTTATAGTGACTTCAGTAATTCTCGAGTTGGTAGTATTACGTTACTAAAAAGTCAGTATGATCGTTTTATAAAAGATCAACAGCTACAATTTGACTTGCAACAGTACAAGGCGGAAGTTACATCATCAACAACTGAAGTGCTTCCTGATGGCAATAATTGGAATCATTATGTACCACAAATACTAAGTGTCACTGCTCAGCTGAAGTACCGTCTCCCCGCCAACAAAATGCCACAGGGGAACCAACCCTTACCGCGCAATCCAACCATGGATGAACTTGAAGTTCATGTATTGGCGACATCAAGAACACCTAACCGAGAGCTAAATCGACCGTTGTTGAGTGTGGGTGAGGCCATTGATCATTCATCACCTTTTGAGTTCAACAATGGTGTATACCGGCATGGTGATTTTTCGTTTTCTGAGATCGCTATTCATTTCGACAAAAATAGTTTACCGCAGAGTGAAAGAAAGAAAATCGAGGGCAGTCAAGGGGCGGTCGATCCGACCCTATTCCAGGGCATGAAGTTACTCATTACACCTAAAGGGTGGGTAAGCTCTCCCAGTACAATTTTTTTCTATAAAAATGGGCAGGCCTTAACTGGACAGCATCAATTACCTAGTCAGGATGATCCAAGTGTAATGAAGAGTTATACATTCGATGAGTACGGTAAAATTCTTACCAAGGAAACCACTGGAATGCGGATCGATACGTTTGGAAGAGAGAGCTACCTAGGTACTGGAGAGGATGGCACGGGGTTAGCATTGGGCGAAAAGGCAACAGGTTGGAAGACGATCAACGAAACGCAGTATTATTTTGGGACTTCAACGGACAGAACTCATTTACGCCAAGGAGAGCTTGCCAAAAATTGTGACTTGGAGCTAGGTGGGAAGAAATTTCAGTTTTCATCGACCGGTCTGCTTCTACCACCTACGGGAGAATGGAGTAAAAGTAAATATCAAGATGTTACTTATAAATTTACTAGCGGTCACCAACAGGGAGAGTACGCACGTGGTCAGGTCAAGATAGATGGGAAATCGTATGATTTTAGGGAAGTTAATCACTATCAACATCCATTGCCGTATATCTTTTCTAGCGATTCCCCGCTAGCAGAGATCTAGCTTCACTAACGCCATTGAATTAAAGTCTAGAAGTTCAGACACGATCTGACAGTCCCCATTTTGATTCGGGCCGGATTGTCAAATTAATTCAAATTGTCGACCTTCTCCTTCCTGAACGATTTCCATTTTCTGGTTTTTTTATTTATGCCTTTATACAAAATTAGTCCTCAACAAGTTGTCATCCCGCCGCAAAGTAAGCCTACTCAGGTCCAAAATAACGAATCTTGCGTAATTTCAAATCTGAGTAGTTTGTTAACCAATAAAGAGGAGGTGATAAGCCTTTCTGGTTTGGTTCCTCGTCATTGCATTGCTCTACAAAAAGTTGCTATTGAGAGTGGTTGTATTATTGCTTTCAGGCCTGTAGAACCAATTTCAACGCAGTTGATCGACGAAAATTACCCTACCAAGAATTTTCATATTAAAGGAAAAAGTTCAACGTGGGGACCTATGGCTGGTTTTATCACGGTTGATCAATTATTAAGTAAACAGGAAGGGAGTGATAAAATTGGATCTTCTAATCAAAAAGTGCAAGAGTGTCTGAAGGATGGATATGCGGTATCTGGCCACTTGGAAATTAGTGCTGAACGTCTGACATATCTGATAAATGAAGGTGTGTTGCAAAGGCAGGGTGATACTCTTTATGCCACTGGCCCGAGTGGTACAAAATATGAATTTAGCGTATGCGCCAATAAGGATAATGGCATGTTGGCTATTACGCACCGTGATGAACCAGTAATGGTACTTTGCGATCCAATAAGCAAAATGCCGTTAACTGCTGACTATGACCTGATGCTAATTGCAACACCATTAGAACAATATGGATCCAAGGATATTCCGCCAATTAGTGATGTCAGTCATCGCGTTTTTGTTAAAAGAGCAAATCTCTATAAAAAGCCACTTTCCCTTGAGTTGCAGGCGCAAAAAGATTCTCCTGCCCTGTTTTATGAAAAGGAAGACAAAGATTTAGGAAATATCAATCAACGGGTACGCGAACTTATCCCGCAGCTTAACAAGGCTATGGGTTGCCTACTGGGCAGAGAGGTTGTTCATCATAATATGGATGCAACTAGTCCAGCTGCCGATCCTAGTTCTAATTATCCAGTCACTTTATTTTTACCACGTAAATTGAATGGAATATCAGAAGTCATGATACTGGCCAGAAACAAGGAAGAATTGGCAGAAATAATTGTTTTGGCTAAATCTGAAGGTTTTTATGTGCCACTTAATCCATTATGGGAGCCAGAGATAAACAGCATTCTGCGACCTAACTTTGTGGAAGCTCGGCTATGTTTCGCTAACCATAAATTAAAATAGGAAGTACGATAACGGTAATTGTCAAAGTAGTTGAGATATTTTTACGATTTAGGCGGCCTTTAAATCCTCGCTTGTTTTAGGCTCCATGACCCGGTCCGGGTTGAGTTGCACTTCGTTTTGCCAGCCCCAGTTTCGCGTCGTGTTACGCCATCGTTCCGGCCGCGCTTGGCGGGCCGCTTGGTAGACGGCATGGCGTTTTGCTAATAGCGCTTTGTCTTGGCCCTGATGCCGTTGCGATGGCGTAACGAATTGAATGCCGCTGTGCCGGTGCGTATGGCTGTACCAATCCACAAAGCGCCTCACCCATTGCCTTGCTTCTTCCAGACTGGCAAAGCCTTTGTGCGGCCAGGACGGCCAGTATTTCAGCGTGCGGAACAATGATTCTGCATACGGATTGTCGTTGCTGACGCGGGGGCGGCTGAATGAGGAGGCGCTCCCCAGCATCTCCATCTTGGCTTTCAGGGTATAACTTTTCATCGGCGCACCATTATCTGAATGCAACACCAGCGGATTCATGCTGCAGCGCTGGCTGAGCACGCTGCGTTGTAATAACTAGGCAGCGAGCTCCCCTGTTTCTTCTGCGTGCACTTCCCAGCCCACTGGGGTAAGCCCCCAGCGCTCCCGTTCCATTGTGTCCTTTAAATCTGGCATCCTGCATTTTTTCAATGTGGGGCCGCATCATGACTCATCAGCAGCGTCGGGCACTTTGGCTTGAACGGGTTCGGGATTGGCGTGCTAGCGGTTTATCGATGGCGGAATTTTGCCGGCGGCACGATTTAAAACGCCCCACCTTGGCGGCTTGGGTTAAGCGGGATTTGCCGCACGCGGCCTGTGAGCCGAGCGACTTCATTGCGCCCACCTCTGCGCCTGTGTCATCGGCAACACAGGCCCCGTTAGTACAATGCGCCACAGCAAATCCTACTCGCATGGCCACAACTGTGGCTGGCGCGCCATCGCCGGCATTCACGCTGGTCGCTACCGAATTACCCTTAAACGCCCATTCCGCCTCGATGTGTTTACTGCTGCCCGGTGGTGCGCGTTTGACTTTGCCGATAACAACTTCGGCCGATTGGCTGGCTACGCTATTGCGGGGTTTGCCATGATGCCCGCTTTGAATTCGCTGCATTTGATCGTCGAGCCGGTCGATATGCGCTTGGGCATTGAGGGCTTGTCGGCAAAAGTGCACGCCGCCTTGCAACGATCCCCTTGTGATGGCGCGGCGTATGCGTTTCGCAATCAGCGTAGTAATCGACTCAAAGTGTTGCTGTGGGATGCCACAGGGGTGTGGCTGCTGCAGCGACGTTTGCATCAAGGGCGTTTTGTGTGGCCGCAAGCTAATGAGGCGGCATTTGTACTCGATGCAGCGCAGTGGCAATGGCTGACGATGGGGGTGGATTGGCAACGTTTATCACCCCCCGCTTTGGGCGTACGTTTGTATTGACGCTGGGTCAAATAGGGGGCGATGTGTTGCCTTGAAAGCCTTGATTGATATGGTTTACAGGGACATAAACAGGCAAAATAACGGCATGAATCTCGCTGCCGAACTCGCCCACTCCAACTTATCGCCCGCTGTCCGCGCGGCGATTTTGGCGCAGGCAGAATGGGTTCAAGCGCACACCGATTTGGCTGTCAAAACCGTCGCGCAGGCGGCGCTGATTCAAGCCAAATCCTTACTGATTGAGAAGCTGGAATTTGAACTGGCCTATTTGCGGCGCATGCAGTTCGGTGCCAAGACCGAGGCGATGAGCGCCGAGCAGCGTAGCTTATTTGATGAAGAGTTCGAAGTCAGTGCTGCGGCGCTCGAAGCACAACTCGCCGCAGCGCGCCCCGATGGCGACAGCACGCCGGTGCGCCAACCGCGCATGCGTGCCGGTCGCCAAGCCTTACCCGCCCACTTGCCACGCACCCTCGTTGTTCACGAACCGGAGTCATGCACTTGTGGCGCATGCGGCAACGATTTGCTCAAAGTCAGCGAAGATGTGAGCGAGCAATTGCACGTGCAACCAGCGGTATTTAGCGTCATTCGCCATATTCGCCCGCAATACGCCTGCCGTCGTTGCCAAACCATGACTGCCGCGCCCGTTGCGCCGAGCATCATCGACGGCGGCTTGCCCAGCAACGCCACTGTGGCGTGGGTGATGGTGAGTAAATACGTCGATCATCTGCCGCTGTATCGGATTCGGCAGATTGCCGAGCGCAGCGGAGTGAATTTAGCCGAATCGACACTGGGCAATTGGGTAGGAACGACGGGTTGGTGGCTGCAAATGCTGGCGGATCGGCTGGTTGAGCGATTGCGGCAGGAACCTACGCTGCACGCCGACGAAACCCCTATCAAACAGCTTGATCCGGGGAACGGCAAAACCAAAACCGCCTATTTATGGGCGTATCGCAGCACGCCATTGAGCAACTGCGCGCCGATGATCGTGTTCGATTACCAAATCAGCCGCGCGGGTCAGCACGCGCGCGATTTCCTGCAAGATTGGCAAGGACAATTGATGGTCGACGATTATGGCGGCTACAAGGCGCTGTTCAAAGCGGGCGTCACTGAGCTCGCGTGCTGGGCGCACGCGCGGCGCAAATTCGTTGATCTGCACAAAGCCAATCAAAGCCCGGTGGCGTTGGAGGCGATGCGGCGGATTGCGGAATTGTACGCCATTGAAGCGCAAGCCAAAGAGGAGACGGTTGCAGAACGGCATGCGCTACGCCAACAAGTAGCCAAACCTAAATTGACCGAATTGAAAGCGTGGCTCACTGAAACCTTGCCAAAAGTGGCCCCGAACGGCGCGATCGCCAAAGCGATCCTGTACAGTCAGCGGGCAGCGGCGATTCAAACGCTCTTGGGCACGGCCAAACTCAACGGGCTCGACCCGCAAGCGTGGCTGACCGACACCTTAGAAAAACTCCCCACCTGGCCCAACAGCCGCATCGACGAGCTCCTTCCCTTGCTGGCGCTAGCAGAAAAATAAGCCTAGCGTTAATGGGATGACTGGGGGTTTACGATGAAAGAGCTGGAGGATGAAAACAAGCGCCTTAAAAAGATGTATATCGAAGCTCAGATGCAAGCAGATATTATCAAGGAGGCCATGTCAGAAATCATTAGAAACATCTCAGCGTCGCGAGATGGCTCATCTGGGCCGTTGAAACCAAAGCCTTGTCTATTCGTGCGGCTTGCGCTAGTTTTGCGATTAGCACAACTTGCTATCGCTATATTCGTAAGCTGGATGCCGAAAACGCTCAAATCGCTGATTCATTGGTCCAGCTCACGGAAACACATCGTAACTGGGGCTTTGGCCTCTGCTTTTTGCATCTGCGCAACGTCAAGAAAAAACACTGGAATCATAAGCGGGTCTACAGGATTTACTGCGATTTAGAGTTAAACCTGCGGATTAAGCCTAAAAAGCGCTTAGAACGCGAAACGCCAGAGCCATTAGCAGTGCCAGAGGTAAAAAATGAAACTTGGTCGATGGATTTTATGCATGATCAATTGGCTGATGGCCGCAGCATTCGCTTATTCAATGTGATTGATGATTTTAATCGGGAAGGATTGGGCATTGAAGTCGATTTCTCTTTGCCAGCAGAGCGCGTCATACGCAGCCTGAATCAAATTATTGAATGGCGCGGTAAACCCAAACGAATCAGGTCTGACAATGGCCCTGAATACATTAGTCACATATTAAAAAATTGGGCAGAACAACAATCGATTGAATTGGCCTATATTCAGCCCGGCAACCCGCAGCAGAATGCGTATATTGAACGCTATAATCGCACTGTTCGATATGAATGGCTGGCTTGTGATGATTTTGAAAGTATTGCTGAAGTACAAGAAACCGCAACGCAATGGCTTTGGAGTTACAATAACGAACGCCCACATATGGGATTGGGTGGCATCACCTCAAAACAGAGACTGGCATTACATGCCTAGCCTCTACTTTTAAGTGAGCTTTACAATAATCTGACAGTCCGGCACTAATCGAAAAGGAGGACTGCCAGATTAAATCTTAACTTCTATTCAGCTTTACGCCGCTTCGCAAGCCTAGCTGCCAATTCTTCCTGCAGATTATTTTGACTGACGTTTTGGGGTTTCGCTAACTTTACATGGCGCTCTGCCTGATCTGGTTTATTTGCATTTACGATGCCCCAACTCTTCGCCGGACCACTTACTGTTAGTAGTGGTGGTAGTGGTAGTGGTGGTGGTGGTGGTGGTGGTATTGCGCCAGGTGCACTAACTTGCACCTTAATTGTTTCCTTACTCGCATCCGGCTTCTTAGTGTCGCTGTCGTGTTGCACCTGAGCTTGTTGCACCTGCACCTGAGCTTGTTTCTTCTCTTTATTTTCTACCACTTGCTGGTGTGGGGTTTTCACCCCACCAAATAGCGTTTCAAGATTAGAAAAATTATCCATCTTTAACTTGCCTGGTGTGCTTGGCTTCGAGATTGACGTCGCCTTTGTTTGAAAGATGCTGGTTGTGCTGGAGTCATTAGGTTTTACAGGTAAATTTTCAGCATCCGGCTTCTTAGTGTCGCTATCGTGTTGCACCTGAGCTTGTTTCTTCTCTTTATTTTCTTCCGCTTGCTGGTTTTGGGTTTTCACCTCACCTATTTTCTTTTCAAAAACAGAGATAGAAGCACCAATCTTTAGCTGGCCTGGTTTCGAGATTGACGTCGCCTTTGTTTGAACGATGCTGGTTGTGCTGGAGTCATTAGGTTTTACAGGTAAATTTTCACCCAACGCATCAGTGCCTAGCTGCAACTCCGCAGCAAGTTTATCTTTGCCTATGTTTTGAGAGATAGGCTCTGCAGCCCCTTGTACGCTTGTGGCTTGCTGTGGCAGCACAGTTTCATTAGCGTCTATCGATCTAGTGGGCGCAAGCTCGGTTTCATTCTTTACCGGCATATTTTTTTGCTCCTCAAGTTTCAAGGCTTGCGCAAATTTGCTCGTACATATTTCTAAAAAATACTTTTTAGAGGCTTTGGGGTCAAAATTATTATAAGCAACAATCTGAGACCCGTAATTTTTTTTATAACGTTTAGTTTCGCTTGGGTGTAATATAAAAGATCGCCCTTTGTAGAGTACAACTTTCCCCATTTTATCGAGGCCGACCTTGGCATTGGTGCCAAATCCACTCTCAGTTTTAAGTCGAGCCAGCTCAGCACTTGTACATTTAAAAATGCTGACGCCTGTTTCGTACCTATTAGCGGATGATAGCATGCTACATGCTCCTTAAAAATGAGGGCCTGCCAAGCAATGAGGGGTATGCCCAATAAGGCATCATCCCTCCATGGCAAAGCCCTAGTGGATAAATTAAATCGGTTTGGAGAAATGGCCGGGGGCGACGTCGGCGACAGCCAACCATTGCTCGGCATGCTGAATCAGGACGTCAAAAGCCTCGATCAGCGTCGGCAGCTCATTACCCTCTAAGGGAAGGCGTAACCAACAGCTCAAGTGGTCTTCGGGATCGAGCGCCCATACCGGTTGCCAACGCTGCGCCGCCATTTGATTGTAGCGCAATGCTTGCGCATAAAGCAGGCCGTCCCGTTCGGGATGGCTACTACCCAGTTCGGCCAGCAGGCACCAACTGGCTTGGTCTACCCATGCCAGGTGGACAGTAAATTGCTGTTCCACCGTCAGGCTGATGACTTCTTGCTCTGGGTGTATAGCACCGATGTCAAAGCCCAAATGGCTGAGTAATTCACCAACGACTTGGTGAAATGGCTGTAAATATGACATAAATTAGGGGCTCCTGATGTGTACTTTGTCGTGTCCGTTGACAAGCCATTTTTTCACTGGGGCATTAATTAACAACCACTCATGGCTTATTTTATCCCTAGGAATGAAGTGAAGCGTCCCCGTCATGCTTGCCATCATTTAGATGCTTGATAAATTATCGATTATGGCTCATCAGTTTTAATGGCTGAATCTGATCTGCGGGCATTCTCGGATAAATTGCAAGTACTCTTGAGGGGAAACTGATTTTCATGTCGATTTCCAAAAATAAAATTTTATAGCCTATGCAATTTTATAACTATCAAAAATCGCCTTTTTTAAATAGTTCAGCAAAATAAAACACCCCAGCTCTTCAAATACCCAAGCCATTAATCCGCTCTTGCAAATTGTATGTGTCCGGCGAGACCACCTAGTCGGGCGCTCTGATTTGAATTAGCCGCGCAGCAGCAATTCATCAATCCGGCAATTCGGCCAGATCGGCAGTTTTTCCAGCGTTTCTTTGAGCCACTGCGATGGCTCAATGCCGCTTCCTTAATGATGTCTGCCTGCATTTGGGCTTCGATATACATTTTTTAAGACGCTTATTTTCGCCCTCCAGCTCTTTCATGCGCGTCATCATGGAAACGTCCATGCTGCCAAATTTAGCACGCCATTTATAGGAAGAAGCCAAGCTCATACCGTGCTCGCGGCACAGATCGGGGACGGTTGAACCGGCTTCGGCTTGCTTTAAAATCGCCATAATCTGGCGTTATCAATTGCCCACGGCTTTCATGTAGAACTCCTCAAACACTGCGAAAAAATTCTACTTAAAAATGAGCTGAACTTGTCAGGGGGATTACCCCCTGTGTAACTTATTTGGGTTGCGGAACCAAGCGCAAATAAGGCTTAACGGCGATCCATTCATTAGCAAATAATTGCCGAGCCTCATCGTCTCCTACCGAAGGCACAATAATCACATGATCACCCAACACCCAATTGACTGGCGTTGCAACTTGGTGACGGCTGGTCAGCTGAATTGAATCAAGTGCGCGCAGAATTTCGTTGAAATTGCGCCCCGTTGTCATCGGATAAGTCATCATCATCTTGATTTTTTTATCCGGCCCGACAATATAAACCGTACGCACGGTGGCATTATCCGCAGCCTTACGCGCCCCCGCCAAACCATCCTCACACTCTGGCAACATTTGATACAGCTTGGCAACAGCTAAATTTTCATCCGCAATTAAGGGAAAATCGACCACGCAATTTTGAATGTCTTCAATGTCTTTTTTCCATAGCAGGTGATCGGCCAGCGAATCAACACTCACTCCAATTAATTTGCATTGGCGCGCAGCAAAATGAGGTAGCATTTGTGCGGCGGCGGCCAGCTCGGTGGTGCAAACTGGCGTAAAATCTTTGGGGTGAGAAAAAAGCACCGCCCAGCCTTCGCCAATCCAATTATGAAACTGAATTTCACCTTGCGTGCTTTCTGCACAAAAATCAGGGGCAAGCGAATTAATACGTAATGTCATGATACTATTCCTATAATTTAATGTTTAAATAAGACGGAATTGATTTCTTATGTGAATTAGCCCCCCCCCCCCCGACAAGACGCGAGAGTAGCATGGAGAAACGAAGCAATGCTGCGGAAAATTTTTACTTTACTAATTTCTTATTTGGACAGCACCCAAATGATTCAAAATAACCTGCAGCTTCCATGTAGAAGCCCCTCAAAGGCTACGAGGAAATTTTACTCAAAAACAAATGGGGTTTGTGGGGGGATTACCCTTTCCAAGTAATAAATTAGAAATAAAAAAAGACAAAGTACATTTACGTGATTTTAATTAATAGAAAAATTTATTACCTGAAAAATACTTTATTGTTTTCACTAAAAATCGTTTCCATCGCCACTCTGGAATTGTAATGATCGCCGTGGACGGGTGATCCAAGTGTATTTATGCCACTTTTAGCCAGAGCTACTCTCATTTTTTCACCTTCAGCCCCAAGCCCTTCATCATCTGTAATCAGCATGATATTTGCAGACGAGTCAATACCCTTCAGATTCTCTTGCACATCAAACTTACCATTAATTGATGATGAAATTAATCCGACCACACCTAATGGATTAAGCACCTCATGTGCAACAATTGCAGATCTCAACTTGGCATTGGCCTATCCAGTATTAATCCAGCTGTTTTTAAACCTGACGATTCCAAGTGCTTATATAGATTTGCCGCAACCGGCCCACCTAAGGAATAGCCGTGGATTAATATGTCACCCACTGGAATACCTAATGTTTGATGCACATAGTCAAACATTACTTGAGCATCGCTATACATTCCTTTCTCTGATGGCAAACCGTCACTTTTTCCATAACCTCTCATATTAACAGCCAGAACGTCATATCCATTATTGTTATAGGTCTCTGCTAGGCTGCTAGATTGCTTATCAGCTGATATATTTTGAGTTCCTCCATGGATGAAAATCACTGTTTTTTTATCTTCAAGATTGCCTGTTTTATATAGCCGGCCATTCAACTGGCCAGCGAAACCATCCAATGAAATTGGATCTGCATTTGCTGACAGATCACTTGATGTAGATCTACGGTCTTCTTCATCCCCAAAAAGCGCATTATTAAAAATTTTAGACACCACATTAGGCGTTCCGCCAAAATTAACAGGCTCACTTTTTTGAGAGTAATCTGAATTTAGCCTTTGACTGAGCTGTTTTGAAAAAGGGCTTGACCCTAGTACAGAAAAAAACCGCTTAGAAAACCCCTCAGTACTATAGTCTCTCTTAACAATGTATTTACCATCTTTATCGGTGCGAATGTTTACTACTTTTCCCGCGATCTTAAAGCAGGCAAAGCCATTTTTTTTATTTTCATTCAAAGTGGACTTAATTGAATTTACATCATTACGCAGGCACAATAATTCTTTGCCCCCCCTATTCCATTGAACATTTAATAGATCAATCACAGCAACACCTCAATGAAATAAAATAATCGATTCAATTTTATGAATCAATTATGACAACATCACATCAATAAAAAAACCAAATGATGCTACAAAAAGGATCGCACTTTGCGTACATAAGCCTGGGTCTCCGGATAAGGAGGAATCACGTTACCGTATTTACGAACAGCTCCTTCACCGGCATTATAAGCAGCCAAGACTAATGATAAATCAGCTAGAAAGGCATTATTTAGCCATTTAAGGTAGCGCGCTCCTGCACGCACATTCTCCCTCGGGTCGAATGCATCACTCGCGCCAAAACGACTGGCAGTGGCAGGAATTAACTGCATTAAGCCGAGCGCCCCTTTAGGTGAGCGAGCCCCTGGATCATACTGCGATTCAACCCGAATAACCGCATGCAATAAACGCGGATCCACCCCCTCTTCTTGTGCAATTGCATCAATAATGGGAAATAGCTGACGTTTCTGTTCAGAAAGCTTAATTACTTTAACAGAGGGTTTTGATTCCATAATACTTGAGCGGTAAGTCTTGTGAGGATTGAAGCGTTTAAACCTTGAATCTACCGCCTCAGCGTTAAGATTCAATTGCCCATTCTCATCCACATAAGCATAAATCCCCGCATGTACTAGCGAACTACCCCAAAACATCAAAACAAAAAAGATAACTTTACTGATAAAGAACAATATAAATTCTCCTGAAAAAGCACTTACCAATCAGATTCCAGCTTAATACCACCATTATCTTCATCCGGAAAAAAAGTCATATCAGAGAAACGGTCAAAAAAGTAAGCTGTCGCTGTTAATTGGGTACACACCCCTAGCAACAAACCTTCCAGCTGTGTCATAGGGGCTTTCTGCCCATCACCAGCCTTAGCACGCCCCTTACAAAAGGTAAATGCGCTCTGTAAATCCACCGTCCGTGGGAAGGCAAGTTGCCCATCAGGCCCCTGCATTGACTTTGCGAAGCTAATTATCTCGTTAAAGGTTAGCGGTCGCCCGAGCTTAGTTGCAGCAGCAAATTTGTTCTCTAATTCTGCATAAAGCTTCTCATATAAGATCTGCTTTGGCCCCTCTGGTGTAGTTGTGCTAAGCACATTGCTTATTTTGCCTGCTGCGCCAGCATGAATACGAGAAGGGGGCAGCTCCACATTTGCCAAACGAGCGGCCGCACGGGTAGCAAGGTCTTGAATACCGCTTGGCATCGCTTGCCTAGACGGAGGCTGCAAGTTTATAGGCATAACTTTAAATGCTGACATGAACATCACCTACCGCTAACTGCGAAGTTGCTTTATGCTCCTCTAACTGGCATAGCCAAGCTTGAGTCGATTTCACCCGAAGCTCTTCACAAAGCCCTGTTAAATTCAAAGCCTTTAAGGTTTGCTTAAGTTTATTATCCATCTCATTCAGCACATTTGAAGGTAAAAACTCCTGTACATGCTCACCATATTCAAGCATGAAACGCTCACCTGTATCGACTTGAATACAAGGCTCAAAACCCAGTACTTCCCTTACCCGCCGAGCCATTTGAAGAGCTTGAGCTTTGCCACGCTGCGGTAAAACAATACGGAGCGCGGTTACCCTAGGCGCTTTGCTGAGCCAATCTTCCAAAAGTTGCAAAAGCAAAGAAGGCACATCCAAAGCATCACTCAAAGCCTTACGCACATCATCTTTAATGCTGCTTTCAATGTGTGCTTGTAACTGAGCACTACCCTGCAAGTACCCATAAACCTCATCCAGACTCTGTGCCAAGCCCATACTAAATCCATCGGTATAGGCCACCTGATAAATTGCCTCCGCTTGTTCACTAGCCTCACGCAATATGCTTTTAGCACGTGACCGAGCCTCGCTTACGGTAGCATGGCTGCGTTCACTATCGACTAACTGGCGACGTCGTATAAGCACATCCTGTTGAATGTGACTATGTGGGTTAAGGGTAATTTGTCTTGGCATAATCGATGGCAAAATTCAGTAAAGTGTAGTTAGGCTCAAGGCCGGACGGCATCGCAATATTGAGCTGCTCTGGTGCAAATAGCAGCGGCAGCCTCTGCGCAAGCGGCAGGGGTAATTGGGGTACAAACAACAGCAAATAACTTGCCCCAAGTGCTTGCGCACGGGTTTGCGAGCAGCCTTGATCAGGAAGTGCGATTTGAGGAGTAATGATCGGCAATCCCAAGTAACGCTGCTGCATCAAGCTAAGCGAGGCCAATTGTCCACTGCGCACGAAATCAGCCCGCCCAAGCTTACAACCAAGCAAAGTAGCGGCTACTCTTAAATACCTCCAATTACTGACCAATGTACGCATTAATACACTGGTGGCCGCAGTGGGCAAATCACTACAGAGCCCAAAATGGGCTAATATATGCGAATTTAATAGCTGCTGCTGAACTGGCCCTTGTGGGCTACCTAGAGATTTAAAACGCTGTGGATGAATATAATCAACAGGCGCATAAAGCACACTTAATAACTGCTTCATCACTGCGCTTCCCGCTTCGACTGATATAAGCGCCGTCCGAATTTAATCCAGCACAGTGTCAGAACTACACTAATTAGACCGAGAAAAAGTACGCAAAGCCCCCCCAATAACCAAGGTGAAAGCGCTGTTTTCACCAAAGGTGAGGAATGTTGAGCAAGCGGCTTTTTAGCAAGTACCACAGAAATATCATCGTAATTTACAGTTTGAAAACTGTTTTTCAGAAATCGCTTAATTTCATTAATCAATAAGGATTCATTCACATCATTTTGGTAAATCACCAAGGCTGATAAATGCACTCCACCAGCTTGCTTACGTGTATCCGCCCCTTCCACGTCATAACTCAAATGCAGGCGCGCAGAAACAATCTCGGGCATCGTAAGCAAAGATTGCTCAAGACGCTGCTCAATGGCTGAATACAGACGCGCTTTTTCAGCCCGAGGGGAAGAAACAAGTGATTCGGCGGGGAATAACTGACTGATTTCAATACGTGCCCTTGATGGCAAATCTCGCGTTTTAAGCAGATCAACTGCAGCACTAAAATCTTTTTCATCGACCCAAATGGCATATCCAAGCTTGCCAGCATCTTTTTTATTTGCTGCTATATTGGCCTGCTGCAAGACAGCCAACACCTCATTGGCCTGGCGCTGATCCAGAGATTTTAATAGCTCTTGCTCACAGCCCGCCAACAATACACAACACGCCAGCAAGCAGGCACGTAAACAATTAAACATTACTGTGCCTTTATCAGCGTTTCAAGAGCACCCACCACCTTACGAGCCAGCACACTGGCAAGTGACATATCGAGAGTGTAATCAGCAATCGCCTTTTGCATTTCATAAAGTTGCGCGGGATCGGTCACAGCAGCACTATTGATGCCATCAGTCACTGCGCCACGACGCATATCAGCATTCACACTCATACGAGCAAAGGCTTGGCTGGCACGCTCAGCCAAACCCATACTGGGCTCAGCAATAGGCATACTACTATCAAGCGACATCGATACAGGCGAAATGGGTACTATATTCATTGTATTTTTTACTTATAAAATGGATGGGCCAACCTTGTCATCGATCTCCCCTCCACAGGTCATATAACTCACACTCCCCAGCAGAGAAACAGGGGAGTACGCAAATTTTCCTGTCGTTCAACGACATCCGTCATACATTAAAAACATTGTATTAACGGAAGTTTTGCACAGTACCCGCAGCGATATCCTTAAAAGCCTTAGAAGCATTGGATTGTGCATTACGATAAATCGTATATTCACTCAAAGACGATTGCACTTTCGCCAGCAAAGATGGGTCGGTCGGATTAGCTGTAAGCTCCTTGAGCGCCGAGCTGAGCGCTGCATTTAAATCCTTTACACCAGAATTAAACTCACCTGATAGCTGATCAACAAACCCAGCCCATTTGGCGCCATTGCCGGCATTAACACCTGCTTCAACATTGGAGACCAAGCCTGAATGGCCAAAATTAGGCATTGCCATGATTTTTCCTTAATTAATAATCAGAGAGATACCATGCTAGATAAATAGCAGGCATACACCACAACCGAACACTAGCGTAAGTTTTGCGCGGCAGAGGAGGCAATATCTTTAAAGGCCTTACTCATATTGGATTGCGAATTACGGTAAATGGTATATTCGCTCAGCGCAGATTGTACTTTGGCAAGTTTGGATGGGTCGGTAGGGTCATTTTGCAACCCGGCTGTCGCTGCAGATAGCGCTTTATTTAAACTTTGCACACCTTCATTAAAACCAGCAGACAGGGTATCAATAAAACCACTCCACTCGGCACCTTGAAAGGACAGTACATGTGTGCTTTTTACTGCCAATAACAACTCAGCATAACTAGGGTGACCTTTAGCAGCGGCCATACCTGCAGCTTCTGCTGCAGCGACTAGCGCAGGGCTAATGGGCTTACCAGCCAAGTGCGCATCATAAGCTTGTTTATATGTATCCTGACCTACCTGCGCTTCCAGCCTTTTCAGCTCTTTCAAAGCATCTTTTTCAAGTACCTTTTCATTTTTTGAAAAGTAGTCCGCCAATACACTACTTGGATTTTTGGCCATATTAAGACTCTCAGTAGCGACCTCTCTCATTGCTTGACTATTTGAAATCATTCCGCTGTGACCAAAATTAGGAATTGCCAATTTTTATTACTCCAATAAAATTAATAAGATGCGCCAAACAAGGGACGCTCAGAGAAAAGCCCGTTCTAATCGTTGAGCTGTACTGTATTTATGCCGGAAACCGCATTAGTAGCAACGATTTCTTCAGAGGTTTTCACTGCAGTAAAAAACTCAGAAACCATAGGGTCACCAAGTCTTAAACTTGCAAAGCGTTTCTTAATACGCTTTTTTAACGATTTTTTATATGTATCTTGAATTACCCTTTCTCTCTGCTCTTTCAAAGCTTCTGTTTCAAGGGTGACTACATTCTCTAGAAAAAAATTAGCCAATTCACTACTTGGATTTTCTGTCGTATTAATATTTTGAGCAGTGACCTCTACCATAGCATGTCTATTTAAAATCACTCTACGATGACCAAAGTTAGAAATTACTATTTCTATGACTCCAATGAAGTTAATAAGGCGAATAAAAAAAGGACGCTTACAGAGATAGATCCAGTTCATACGGACACAAGGCCAAATTTAAACCAATTATCTTAATAACACATGGAGGTAATTATTTTCGTAATTAGAAAACCATGTTTCTAACTTGAATAACCTACTGGCTCCCCAATTAGCCAGTGCGAAGGGCTCATACGCACATAACCCTCTTGGCCATATTTAAATGATTTATCTTTAAGCCAATCATCACGTAATTCAGCATTAAAATGAATATAGCGATCGCCCCAGGTAGCGTAAAACGCTTCAGTGACACGCTTAAACTCAGCCAGACGTACATCACCTGCATATACTGAACTAAACAAACCGACCTCTTTTTCACCCTGCTGCAGGTGATACTCAAGACCAATCCGTTTAAGGCTGTCTTGTGCAGCCTCAGCAACTACTAGGTCGCTATGCCACTCCATACTCACCTGCTCGGCATAAGGCATAACCTGCATAAGCAAACTACGAACTCGTGTTTGGGTACTGGAGTCATTACTCATACGAGTACTACTCAATAATATAGTGGGCTGCAGCGGAGCTTGAAAGCGCAGGGTAAAGAACACAATCCCTTCACGCTCTAGCAAAGGACTTAAACGCCTTCTTTCATCCGAAGCCGTAGTCACTCGCCAAGCAGTGTGCAAGCTACTGCGCATCAGAGCTTGGCGCGCCCATAATGCGTCACGTTCAGTCTGTGCAAACACAGTGTATATCTGATCACGTCCGAAACTCACCGTATAGGCATTGCTCGAACCATGTAAAATATTATAAATATTCTCCACTTTTGGGGAGGATAATTTGGCATTCCACGCTAGCGCACCACCACCCAACAACAACAGAATAAGCAATACAACCAAGCCCCAGCCAAACCCACCTAAACGCCGCACCCAAGCAGTCCTACCTGTTGTGGGCGAACAAGCAAGCTTGCTTGGCTGAGCTGCAGCAACCAGCAACTGCGGGCCTCTCCCTTGCAATACCTCATCACACCATGGCTCGTCGGAACGCTTGATAGCAAATTGCAAGCCCCCAACGGCCTGTATTTCATTGTGCTTAAGACGAATTTTTTCATGCTGAGCCGAGTAATACACCGTAACGCTAAAAGCATCCTCTGCGAGATCTTCATCCAAATGCAGCGTGAAATTAATTTGTGGTGCACTAGCTAGCACAAACAAGGTGCGCTCAGTCAGCGCCAGACTAGCAGCCAACTTAGCATCCCCCTCACCCTCGGCGCCAACACAAATACAGTAGGCCTCACGGCTAAGAGAAAACTCCACTCCATTAAGCGGACCAGACAAGGCTTTGAAAGTAAAACTCACGAATTACCCTAATTTATTAAGTTAATTAATTTCACATTAAACCCGATTGCCTATTACAACCAACGAGCTTATTAGCGGCCCCAAACATTAGCCTGTTACAACACAGCACACTCACAACGAGCACACATTGTGCCTTCCAAATTGAGCAAAACAAATCAGACAAGTACGAAACTCGTCAGGAACACACAGGATCCACTCTACATTTCAGTCAAATCGACGCCATTGGCGACGGTAATTGTCAAAGTAGTTGAGATGTTTTTACGATTTAAGCTGCCTTTAAATCCTCGCTTGTTTTAGGCTCAATGACTCGGTCCGGGTTGAGTTGTACTTCGTTTTGCCAGCTCCAGTTTCGCGTCGTATTACGCCACCGCTCTGGCCGCGCTTGGCGGGCCGCCTGGTAGACGGCATGGCGTTTTGCTAAAAGCGCTTTGTCTTGGCCCTGATGCCGTTGCGATGAATCCATAAAGCGCCTTGCTTCTTCCAGACTGGCAAAGCCTTTGTGCGGCTAGGACGGCCAGTATTTCAGCGTGCGGAACAATGATTCTGTATACGGATTGTCGTTGCTGACGCGGGGACGGCTGAATGAGGAGGCGCTCCCCAGCATCTCCATCTTGGCTTTCAGAGTATAACTTTTCATCGGCGCACCATTATCTGAATGCAACACCAGCGGATTCATGCTGCAGCGCTGGCTGAGCACGCTGCGTTGTAATAGCTCGGCAGCGAGCTCCCCTGTTTGTAAATCAGCGTGCAAAACTTTCCAGGTTTCCGGGGTAAACAGCGTCCAATAGTTTCCACCCCGGTTGTGTAACCATCCGGTATTTCGCCGGAGAAACCTGGGGTGTTATCCATGGACATCATTGCCGAAATCCGGCGTCGTCATTTCATTAGTCACGAAAGTATCAGCGCCATTGCCCGTGACCTTAAACTCTCCCGTCCTACCGTGCGCAAGCACCTTAAAACCACCGCATCTCCCGCCTACCAGCGTGCCCGGCAACCCCAGCCTAAACTCGGCCGGTTTCAATCCATCCTGGAGCAATGGCTGGAAACTGAACGGCACCTGCCCAAAACACAGCGCAGAACCGCTCAACGACTCTTTGAAGGCTTGCAAGCCGAGGGCTATGCCGGGGCCTACGACAGCATTCAGCGTTTCGTCAAACAGTGGAAGTCCAGCGCCGTCGCCCCCGGCAGCAAGCAGGCCTTTGTTCCCTTGGTCTTTGCGCCGGGCGAGGTGTGCCAGTTTGACTGGAGTCATGAACAGGTCGAAATCAATGGCGTCTTTCAGACCATTAAAGTGGCGCATTTCCGCCTGACAGCAGGCAATGCTTTGTGGTGGCCTATCCCCGGGAAACCCAGGAAATGGTCTTTGATGCGCATGACCGGGCCTTTGCCTTCTTCGGTGGCGTGCCATTGCGGATGGTGTATGACAATCTGAAGGCGGTTGTTGATGCGATTCTGGTCGGCAAAGAGCGGCAATTCAACCGGCGGTTTATGGTGCTGGCCAATCATTACCTGTTTGAGCCGGTGGCCTGCACACCCGCATCAGGCTGGGAGAAGGGGCAGGTTGAGAATCAGGTGGGCAATATCCGCGAATGGCTGTTTACGCCGCTGGCCCGGTTTGCCAGCTTTGCGGCACTGAATGCCTGGCTCAGCCAGCGCTGCCGGGAGTTAGGCGCTCGCCAGCATCCGGTTTACGAGGGCTCCATTGCCAGTCATTGGGAGTCCGAACGCACTGCTTTGCGCCCCATGTCGGCGGCATTTGATGGTTATGTCGAAGCCATGTTGCGTGTTTCCAGCACTTGCCTGGTGTGTGTGGACCGGAATCGTTACAGCGTCCCCGCTATCCATGCGGGCAAAGCGGTATCGGTGCGGATCCGGGCCACGCACATTGAGATGGTGGCGAACTCCATCCAGGTTGCTCAGCATGCGCGTTGCTTTGGCCGGGACCAGCTGATTTGTGATCCCTGGCATTATTTGCCCATTCTGGAAAAAAAGCCGGGTGCTTTGCGGCATGGTGCACCCTTTGTGCAATGGGAATTGCCGCCAGCGATACAGCAGGTACGGGATCGGATTCTCAAACAAGCAAAGGGGGACCGGGCCTTTGTTGAACTACTGCAAATGGCACGTACAACGGGGCTGGATATCTTGCAAGTGGCGTGTGAATTAGCACTGGAACATGGCGTGGTGACCGCAGCAGTGGTCTTGAATGAAATGCGCAGGCTGATAGCACCCGCCCAGCCGGCGGTACTGAATCTGCCGGATCAGCTGCAACTGAAGCATGCCCTGCAAGCCAACTGCGCCCGTTATGACGATCTGCGAGGTGGCCAACATGTCCTGCATTGATCGTAGTTTGCAGTTAAAGCAATTACAGCTCTACGGCATGGCTGCGGCCTGGACGGAATGGCAAGCCGAAAAGATCCGCAAACCCGCCACGATAGAAGCCTGGCTGGATCATTTGATTGCCGCGGAAGCGGTCGATCGGGAAGTGCGCAGTTTGCGCTATCAGCTCAAAGCAGCCCGCTTCCCGATTCACCGGGATCTGCTGGGCTTTGACTGGGCAGAAAGCCCCTTGGCCGCCTCCCAGATTGAGCAACTGGCCACTGCTGCGTTTATGGAGCATGCGCACAACCTGATTCTGGTTGGCGGCACCGGCACGGGCAAAACCCACCTTGCCACAGCACTGGGCGTTGCTGCAATTCACAAGGGCAAACGGGTGAGATTCTTCAATGCAGTGGATCTGGTGAATTTGCTGGAGAAAGAAAAGGCTTTGGGCAAAAGCGGCCATCTGGCAAGGCAGCTCAGCCAGATTGATGCGCTGATTCTGGACGAACTAGGCTATCTGCCCTTTCCTGCTTCGGGTGGCGCTTTATTGTTTCATTTGCTCAGCCAGCTGTATGAAAAAACGAGCCTGATCATCACGACCAACCTGTCATTTGGCGAATGGGTCACGGTATTTGGTGACGCAAAAATGACGACAGCACTGCTGGACCGAATCACACATCACTGTGAAATTCTGGAAACGGGCAATGATTCGTTCAGGTTTAAACAGCGTAAAAAGGGGCAGAAAACGGGCTGACAAACTGGAAACTTTTGGACGCTGACGGGTGGAAAGTATTGGACGCTGATTGACACCCCACCTGGCCCAACAGCCGCATCGACGAGCTCCTTCCCTTGCGGGCGCTAGCAGAAAAATAAGCCTAGCGTTAATGGGATGACTGGGGGTTTACAGCAGAACGCGGTAAGCATCCAGCCGACCCACGTTGAATAGCGTTATCGTTCCTTGGGATGATCGTGTCCACGATAAACTTAGGTGGACACATGGACGCTATACTCCCACTTCAATCAACACCCCGCAGGTCTCGTCGCAAGCACAGCCCCGAGTTTAAGTCCGCTGTGCTGGCGGCTTGTCACCAACCCGGTGTTTCAGTCGCAGCCATCGCGCGCCAATATGACCTCAACGATAACATCGTGCATAAATGGTTGGCCGATGCGCGCCGCAGTACAGATCCAGAGTCTTCGTCGTTAACGAATTCTCGTGACGTATCTCCAGCCTCACCAGCATTGACCTTCATACCGATCCAAATCGCTGATACGCCAACGCCAGCATCTGCACCAATTCGTTTGCACCTTCGCCAAGGTCAACGCGATTTAAGCGTTGAATGGCCCGCCGATCAGGCGCAGGCCTGTCTGGCTTTAATTCAGGCTTTGTTGCGATGATTCAACCCGAACAGGTCTTCTTGCTGGTCACGCCCGTCGATATGCGCTGGAGTATCGAACGTCTGTCATTGCTGGTGCAACAAACGCTGGGGTGCTCACCCTGTGATGGCACTGCCTATGGGTTTACCAATCGATCCCATTCGCGACTGAAGTTATTAATCTGGGATGGCAATGGCGTCTGGCTCTGCCAGCGCCGTTTACACTCTGGGCGTTTCCACTGGCCGACTTTGGGTGAGGCTACTTTTACAATGCCCAGAGAACAATGGCATTGGCTCGTCAGCGGTGTGGATTGGCAACGTTTGTGCGCTACGCCGCCAAGTCATTGGCAGGTCTAGCTGGTATCGCTCGAGCCCAGTAAAATAAGGGTATGACACTCGCGCCCAATCATCCCACTATGGCTACAAATTCGCCCTCGCTGGCGGAGGCTCAGGCTTTGGTGGCGCAGCTGCAGGCGCAACTTGCAACTCGTGATCAGCACATTCAATCTCTGGAGCTAAAAAACCAGAAGCTGGTCATAGAACTGGCGCATTTAAAGCGCATCCGCTTTGGCACCAAGAGCGAAGCCCTGTCGGTCGAGCAAAAGCAGCTGTTTGAAGATGATGCGGATCAGGATCTGGCCGCCATCACCGCTGAGCTGGATGAAACGCCAGCCAGCAACGATGCCCCCGTTTCCCGCCTAAAACCACGCCCACGTGCGGGTCGTCAGCCACTGCCCGAACATCTGGAGCGCGTCGAGGTTCGGCACGAACCCGAGCAATGCACTTGCGGGCAATGCCAAGCCAAATTGGTTAAGATCGGCGAAGACGTGAGCGAACAGCTGGACATCGAACCAGCCCGTTTCTTTGTGGTGCGCCACATCCGCCCGCAATATGCCTGCCGCCAGTGCGAAACCATCACCGCAGCGCCAGTCCCTCCCGCCGTGATTGATGGCGGAATGGCGACGCCGGGCTTATTAGCCTGGGTGGCGGTGAGCAAATACCTCGATCACTTACCGCTGTACCGCCTCGAACAAATTGCTGCGCGCCAACAAGTCATTCTGGCGCGTAGCACCTTGAGTGAATGGATCGGCCGGATTGGAGTGGCATTGCAACCACTCGCAGACCGCCTGAGTGAGAAACTGCGCCAGCAAACCAGCCTGCATGCGGACGAAACCCCGGTGCAGCAGCTGGATCCCGGTAAAGGCAAAACCAAACGTGCCTATTTATGGGCGTATCGCAGCAATGATTTGAGCGGCAGCCCACCGATAGTGGTGTTTGACTATCAAATCAGCCGTAGTGGGCAACACGCCGCCCATTATTTGCAGCATTGGCGCGGCACGCTGATGGTTGATGATTACAGTGGCTACAAAGCTTTGTTCGCCAATGGCGTGCGAGAACTCGGCTGCTGGGCACACGCTCGACGTAAATTCTTCGAGCTGCATGCTGCGGGCGGGCATCCGGTGGCGGCAGAAGCCTTGCAACGTATTGCGCGCCTGTACGCCATCGAAGAACAGGCCAAAGATCAAACCGCAGACCAACGCGCACAAAGCCGCGCCCTAAACAGTCAGTCCGAACTGCAATCTTTGCATGATTGGCTACTGAAACTGCGCCCGAATGTGGCCCATGGTGGCGGCTTGGCCAAAGCCATTGACTACACGCTACGCCGTTGGCCTGCTTTGATTCACTATGCCGGAACGGGCGATCTGCCGATTGACAACAATCCCATCGAGAACGCCATCCGCCCCATTGCGATTGGCAAGAAGAATTGGTTATTTGCCGGTAGCGAACGTGCAGGCAAACGCGCTGCAGCGATCCAAAGTTTGTTGGCCACAGCCAAGCTCAACGGGATAGAGCCATCGCAATGGCTGCAGGCTACCTTGGAAAAACTGCCCACCTGGCCCAATAGCCGAATTGATGAATTACTGCCGCTGCACGGCTAATCCAAATCGACGCGATCGACTAGGTGGACACGCTGGACGCATACAGAACGCGTAATACGCAGCCTGAATCAAATTATTGAATGGCGCGGTAAACCAAAACGAATCAGGTCTGATAATGGCCCTGAATACATTAGTCACATATTAAAAAATTGGGCAGAACAACAATCGATTGAATTGGCCTATATTCAGTCCAGCAACCCGCAGCAAAATGCGTATATTGAACGCTATAATCGCACCGTTCGATATGAATGGCTGGCTTGTGATGATTTTGAAAGTATTGCTGAAGTACAAGAAACCGCAACGCAATGGCTTTGGAGTTACAATAACGAACGCCCACATATGGGATTGGGCGGCATCACCCCGAAACAAAAACTGGCATTACATGCCTAGCCTCTACTTTTAAGTGAGCTTAAAAATGGGGGGATTACCCTCCACCGCCATTACAGCGGTTTCATCACTACTACGAGCTGCTCCGCCCCTTGGTGGCGCATCGCTACTATCAGCCTCGCCTTGTCGGCTTGTGCCTTTCGCTTGCCATCGCCACCGAAGGTTCCCGCAGTTCAACATAAGAGCCCGGATTACGCTGACGCTGCCTCTATGCCGGACACCGCTTGACCCGTAAGCAGGTAACGGCCAAGCTAATCCCGGAGCAACATCACTCCCCGGTTTTGATGTCATCTGAACACTTTCGACACTTGAACGGCAGTTCACGGTTGTTCGCCTTCATTAATCCATACCTGACGCCTCAACGGACGCCTTTTCCGTAACGCTCACGACACAAGCTTTTGACTTGTGCCGCTTACGGTGGTTTGCCACCTGCTCCTGCAAGCCGATGGCGAGGGGCCATACCCTCATCTCTTACGCCGCTTGCTGCGGCACACTGATGTCACTCACCCAGACTTGATTCGGGGCGGTGGCGGTGAAGCTGGTCGGCTTAGCTTTACGTACCGCTTTGGCAGCCCGGCCGCGATGCTGCAGCTGATGGGCTTGCCGCAGCACACGGTACATGGTTGATTCAGACGCTAAATAGCAGCCTTCATCGCTCAGAATCGGTACGATCTGGCTGGGCGGAACGCTGCTAAAACGCGGGCTATTACAGACCGATAAAATCATCTGCTGCTCCGTTTCACTCAGCTTGTTCGCCGGATCATTCCGCTTGACCAAGGGCCGCTGATCCGCAAGCACCTCGCCAGCAGCCTGCCAGCGATACCAGCTGTGCACCGAAATACCGATGGTTTCACAGGCACGATATAAGCGCGCACCGGCATGGCATGCCTGTCTGATCCACGAGGTTAGCCGCTCTCGTTGCTCCAGTGAGGTCAGTCTTCCTCGGGTTCGCCCCAAAGGGCGCGCAGCTTTTTTTGCAGAATCAGCAACGCGGCCGCCTCCGCCAGCGCCTTATCTTTACGCAGAATTTCCCGCTCCAGCTGCTTGTTTTGCTTGCGCAGCGTTTTGTTTTCTTGCGCCTGCTCCGGCGTGCTGGCTTCAGCCTGGCCCTGCGCCTGAATGGAGAGATCGCGCCATTGTTTGACCTGCTCTGGGAATAAACCCTTGGCCCGACAATATTCACTCAGCTCGATTTCTGACATGGCAAGGGTTTCGACAACCACGGCAAAACGGGTTTGAGCAGACCAATTTTGAGGATTGCGATGATGTTCGGGCACGGGGCGGCCCTCCTGACGAAGTTGATTGCGCCAATTGTACAGCGTGGCTTCGGAGAGGTTTTCTTGCAGAGCCAACTGGCGGATGCTGACCGGATGAGGTGCACGCATTTTGCTTAGGATGGCCTCTTTACGAGCCTTGGGAATACGCGACATGATGAGTAACCAGCCCCCTGAGTAAGTTGGAATCCCTGAAAAGGGAATATCTCAACTAGACACAGGGGGGCAGCCTAAATCGTAAAATATCTCAACTACTTTGACAATTACCTTTAAGGAGTTTACCCCGAAATAAACCTATCCACTCTCCGATAAGCATACTGATTTAATGTAAAAATTTTCGCACATCGCTCCATAAACAACGCCTCAAGATTTGAATCTTCTGGCATCAGCAAGGAGTTAGTGATAGTAAAGGCCTCAGAAACATTACTTGTGGTTACCGAGGCCTCAGAAATATTACTTGTGGTTGCCGAGGCCTCAGAAACAATCTCGTTCAATGCCATTTTCATACGAAGTTTAAACGCTTCTACTTGGGCATCTGACAAGTTCGGGTCCTGAACACCATAAAACCATTGATTTCTCTCTAAAAAATCATTGACGGATAGCTTTTTCAAAGCAAACAACATTACATCTTTGAAGTCCGGGTAATCCTCATCTACTCCATCCGCAGAACGACGGCTTCGTGAAAGATGCATTTTATAGAACATTAATAAATAATTCCAAAACTCATGCTTTCTGACATGCTCTCTACCCATACTCTCCAAGATTTCTTGATGATTATTTGTACTTGTAGGAACAGGCTTAAATTTAACTTTATTCAAAAAATCATCAGCAGTTGCAGCGCTATACCTCCAACGATAAGCAGTCACAGAGATGTCAAATTCATTAGCCAAAATTTGCCCTGTAGAATACCTCCCAAATGCCCCAAAGCAAGAGTTTAATTCAATATGCCGTACTTGATCCAGTCGGCTTTCTTTACTGATCATTAAACCTTTTATGATATTTGCAAGCTCTTTCGCATCCATATAATTGGTAATGCCAGGCGCACCATGAGCAGTAATAGTCAACGTATGCTCATTAAAATTAAAAGAAGCATCACGACCAAGTAATGAAGCCACCCTTAATTCATTATGCACATTAGCCTTGCCAAATAAAAATTCAGACTCCAGTGCAATATTACTAGATGAGATGATCTTTGTTTCTGGCACCCCCATATTCATCTTAAACGACAAAAATTTATCCCCCCCAAAGTAACTAATATTGATCTACTAGAGGTTTCTTTGACCAAAACAATGGTTCCTTGTGGGAGGTTTGCTAACCCTGCTTTTTGAATATTTTGCGGTTTATGAATTAGTGTTTTCCAAGCCTCCTCAGACTCAAAATGACCAGACATTAAGACAGACTTTATTCGCAACTGGAACGCAGCAGCTTGCTCTGATGAAAGCTCACCGGCCCCCTCCATAACGCTTATTAGTTTTCTCAATCCATCTTGCCTCGGAGAAAGAGCCATTTCTGTTTGCGCTATCGCTAAAATTGATGTGGTACTTGGAGTAGCACCGTTTGGGGCCCCTGCGTACACCTGTAGTTTTGAAGTGTTTATGGCCTTTTTCAAAGCCCTACTATCGTCCCACCGTTCTAGGCCAGTTTCACTGAAAGTGCCCAATTGCTCTGGAAGCACAACCTGTCTGGTACTGTCTAGAAACGGGCTTAGAATATTATTATTTGCTCCCACTAAACGACCATTACCCAAAGAAACCATGACATGGAGCAGCTTTCCATCTTGCATAAAGACCACCAACTCACCCGACGGTATCCGTAAAGCAGCATCAAGGCTTGTGATCAAACGGGATTTCGTAAATATTTTATTAACATCAGAAACGACCTCGGGCAACATTCTTTTGAATTCTTGGTTCAGACTGGAAGTTTGAGGCACATTAAGAATCTTTGCTTTTTGCAACATCTCCGTAGCATATTCATAACTCTTAGTCTGCTGACGAGAGAGTATGCTGCTTCTTACTGCCTGCTCTAAAGGGCTACGACGACCAAAAGCAACCGGCATCTTTAAAGGGGCCACAGGCGCACCTACGTATCGGGCACGATACCAGCTCGGTGCCACCAATATTTGCGTTCCACCCATCACCTCAAAAAGACTACTCTGCCCAGGAAGGGAAGCAGGAAACCTATTAGAAGCCTCATTTATGGTATTAAAATCCCCATACTTAATAAGCTTGCGTGTCCATGTAGTTTGGTAAAGTGCCTCCCATTTTCCCAAAGACAAAATTTGGGGCCCGTCAATGCCAGGAAATTGCCCTGCAGTCAGATCAAAAACATAGTCAGCCCCGTTTAAGCGCCCTATGACAACAAAGTGATTCATAGGCATTTCATCGCTACCATTGACCCACATATACAGTCCACGGTATTGAATACTCGTCATCCCTTTGCTCAACATAAAATCCGCAGTCGGTCTCAGAATTGCAAAACAATTCTCCTTAGGGCTTGCCATCATGGCACTGATCACTGGATTTTTACGCAAAGCCTCAAGAGAGTTTATGAGCGGCACAGGCAATACTGAAGATGAGCCGACACTAACAAGTTCCCGTATTGGCTCGTGAAGAACCACATTAGCAACTTGGGACGGCCTATTCGAAAAAAGTGGGTATGTTCTTTTATATTCAGTCATTAGTCTATTAGACTGATTCACCACACTGCGTTCTGATGATATATAGCCTAAAGATAAGGGTGAATGTAACTGATCGTTCAACAATCTTAAGGTACGATCTTTTCCAAGGATGCGAGAAAACGAAGTCACAGCAAAAGTATTCGTATTTAGTTTTGTATATTTTTCATGAAGGGTTGACGTTTGCCATAAAAACCCTCTTTGAATTGTTTTTTTCATTAGCATTGCCGTGGATTTTATAGTCAAAAATCCCCTCATCATTCGTGCAGGGTTTGTAAGTGTGTTTACAACACGAATACCAGGAATAAGACATAGTGGGGCTAATGCGACTGATCCAATTAAATTGGATGTTGCTTCATCACCGTTCGCGTTTATATAATCATCTACAGCAAACCCAATATGCCCTGCCGTAATGCCACCGCTAATAGCAGCAACCCCCATCACACCTACTAGGCCCAAAGGCAAGCAAGCGACTGCGGATACTGGAATAGCTAGCCCGCCTAAAATCACCTTCCCTATCACCACTCCACGGTAATGAAACTCTTCATTCGAAGTATAAAACAAAGTATCAACATTTAATTTAGTATATTCAATTAGAGTACTGGAAAACATTTCTGCTAGTGCATTTATATCAGTTACTTCTTTAAAACGTACTGGGCTAGAAACGTGTTTTCTAGGCGTTAGTAGGTTAAAACCACCCATATCAGTCATTTTGTAATGCAAATCCTTTTGTAAATCAGATTTATTTGGAAAAACTTCCTTCAAACTAAAACCACTAGAGTATTTTGTATACATACTAACAGGCAAACTTTCAGAGACCCATTCTTTGAACTCTTTGCCTGATAAAGTGGCCTCCAATGAATGGATATCTTTTATTAAAATAATTTTATTAAATTTCAAAGAAATTAAAATGCCTTCACTAAAATAATCATAAAAGTACACTCCATCTTTCATTTTTTCATGTTTGAAATCAATAGATCCTGAAGGAATAAAAAAAACATTATTGAGCACGGTATTGTCGACACTCACCTCCATGGGCTTAACCTCACCCTTTAATAATTTAGTTATTAATTTTTTTTCTTTATCATTTACTGATGAATCACCAATAAAACTTAGGCACTTATCAAATATCAACGACTTAAGAACCAACCGCAATGCAAGCATTCTATCAAAATTATTCTTATAATTATTTATTTCATTTATAAAATCATACTGTAAATTTCTTATTTTAGTACTTAATTTCGTAATTACTTCTGCATGATTATCATTAGAAACACTGAGCAATTGAAAATATGTTTCCCTTGCAAACGCCCCAGTCAACAATTGAAAAACAGATACAGTGTGCTCTCCCTCAACAAAATCCGATAGATTAGCGTGGGCTGTCTTAATTGTTAGCAAGCTATCAGCTGTTAAACCAGTTTTCACTACCTTATTTCTTTCTAATTTCCCAAGTTCATTATTTATGACATCTTTAATGTAAGTTACTGGTTCAAAAAAAGGGGAGTGTGCCAACGCCAATTGCTTTTTCAGGTAAACAGGGGCAATCGTCTCTAAGACATAATCGTCTCTCGACAATTTTACTCCATTAGACACATCATCAATAAGCTGCTGCAACAATAATACTTCTTCACTTTTATATAGCTGTAAATTATTTTGAAATTTGTAAAAAAATGGCACGTACATTCCGAAAGAAACATTAATTTTGGCTGGATTAATATATTCCCATATTGTGTCTACAATAGGTTTTTCTCCCGATAGGGTAAGCATCGGCGTGTACGGTTTTCCCTTTTGTGGGCCAGCAAAAATCCAATCACCCAACTCTGACTCATATCGTGGACACCCAGCTCGAGCTTTTGATTTGAATTCTTCATTTTTGGAGTAGTCAAATATATCCTGTGTATGATGCTTCACCCTAACATACCTATGCATATTGACGCTGTAACCATAAGTCCTAGTCGAATATGTATGCTGAGTCTTTGGAATGAAGGTATGCCAATCCTGAGATACACTAAATACAACAAGGCCACCTTGATACTCTATCGCAAATAGATCAACCATAAGGGCATTCCCTCTCCAAATAGTTACTCCGCCTTTATTTTCATAATAATATTTAGATACGGCATCTCTACGTTTCTGGTCCTGGTTTGTATCAGCCATGAAACGGTAACATTTTATTCTGATTAGCTCATAAAGCATATCTCGACTTAAATCCAAAGAAAATACCGAGGAACTTGTATCAACTACTTTACTTTCAGTATTTCGCATAGTCTCCTCAGTTTTTGAGACAGCTATTTCATTTTCAGTCGACCCCGTAATATTCTCGGCTCTAATGGCGGTGTTATTTGTTGTCACTCTCTCGGTAAGCGTACTTATCAACGACAGTGCCTGACTTTGAGTGCTGTAAGCTTGGAGGGGCAGTGCGTCAGTTATATAAGTTATATCTGTGCTCTTAGGGGGAAGTAGATACCCATCAGCGATAGGAAATACCCCCATCAAGCGACTCAACATATGGTCCATGTGCTTGACTGGCTTGCTTAGGTGCTCTTCCAACCAGTTATAACCCCACCCCCAGTAAGATGCCGCCTGTACTGCATTATTAGTCTCTACGAGCGGAGCAATCGGTGAGGAGTTGGCAGCAAAAATCTGCGTTGCTTGGTATTGGCGTGAAGAAAACTCGTCTGCTTGGCTGGGGCTACTCTTATAAACGGCGTATCCATTCCCGCAATCAGCGTTCCTACCACTAAAGGCTTCAATAGTCTTATCTGAATGGAGATATACCAACACTTCAAATGCTAGCTCTATATTCAGACTATTGAAGAAAGTGTCTGTTAACTTGGCAGAGAGCTCTCTCCCTTTGTTCAAGACTCCATGATAAGCCTCTGGTGTTTTTTCCAGACTCAATTCCAAATGATCAAGTGCGCTATTAAGGTCATTAATTAGTCGTTCTCGATTGATCGCTTTATTTATAAAGTTATATGCATACCTAAAATCATCCATAGGTTCCAAAGGCAGCACTGTCTTTTTCACCTCTGGAGGTGAGCCCAATACAGGCACTCCTTGGACATAACGATGCACGAACGGCATTCCGCTATCAATGAGCTTTACCAAGGGCTCTAACCAAGCCCGCGTGGGCATGGGTTGCCATTCAGTTATTTTTCTAACACTCTTTTCACGATCCTCTTTGCATTCCTTGTTATGTTTAGCCCAACGATTGTCATCCTCCTCTTCATTATCACTTTCATAATCACTCAGCTGCTCAGGCAAGGACGTTAAAGTAGAGGGCGGATTGCAGTCATGAGCATCGGCCGCACACAGCTGTTTATTTTCATTTTTTAATACTGAGAAGTCATCAGGGGGGCCTCCATTTTTCAGCATCCAAAATAATCTGCCAAAGACGTTTGCAGGGAAAGTTAATAGCGAGGAGTAATTAGCAAATCGAAATTCAGCAGCAACCCCTCTTAAGGCATCTGACCATGTATGTCCTGACCAAGAGGGAGAAACTCCACCTACTACATTCTGAACAGAGGTTAGGTTACTCATCGTTGTAAACCTGACAGTATCCACACCAGCATGGTTTAAATGTATTTTCACATCAGTTTTACCAAGCTGGTAGGGTGATAAATCAGTATTTAATGCGCGTATTTTTGTCATAAAAACCATAAAGTTAGATTAATTTTTAGTACTGGCGTAAGGCCTTAGTGCAGATGAGTTTTACGTATTGATCAGGCTCTCTAGCTGTCAAGTCTCGCTAGGTAATTCCCCCACAAAACCAGCTCATTTTTAACGTTGATTCAGCTCACTGAAACGAATCGAAACTGGGGCTTTGGCCTCTGCTTTTTACATCTGCGCAATAAAAAATGCTGAAACCATAAACGCATTTACCGGATTTACTGTGATTTAAAGTTAAATCTGCAGATAAAGCCTAAAAAATGCATATATCGTGAAACGCCAGCGCCATTAGCGGTGCCAGAGGCAAAAAATGAAACGTGGTCGATGGATTTTATGCACGATCAATGGGCCGATGGTCGCAGCATTCGCTTATTTGACGTAATTGATGATTTTAATCGGGAAGGATTAGGGATTGAAGTCGATTTCTCGCTGCCAGCAAAACGCGTCATACGCAGCCTGAATCAAATCATCGAATGGCACGGTAGCCTAAGCGAATTCGATCAGATAATGGATCTGAATATCTTAGTACCTCTTAAAGAATTGGTCAGAGCAAAAATCGATTAAATTGGCTGATATTCAGCCTAGCAATCCACAGCAAAACGCATATATTGAGCGCTATAATCGCAGCGTGCGTTATGAATGGCTGACCTGCGATGACTTTGAAAGCCTTGCTGAAGTGCAAGAAACTGCAACGCAATGGCTTTGGACTTACAATAGCGAGCGCCCGCATATGGGATTGGGCGGCATCACCCCAAAACAGAAACTGGCATTACATGCCTAACCTCTACTTTTAAGTGAGCTTAAAAATGGGGGGATTATCATAGATTACCCACCACTAATGGCGCTGACGCTTCACGGGCAAAAACTATCAGGACTGATTCCTGTGCAATACAGAACTCAGCCCTTAGCTTATTTATACCCACCTAATGGAGGTCAGCTTGGTTTTTTTATAGATGCGTTGAAAATTCTAAAGATTCTTCTAGCTTGATCTTCATTGCCTTAAGAAGCCCAATTCTATTAGCATCATCCCCTATTTCCCCCAAAAAGTTTTCAAGCGTAAGTTTAGAATAAGCATCGAAAGCACCAACTGAAAACGCTTCAAAAATAATTTTCAACTCTGCTTTTATTTTATTCGGCAATAAAATACCACTCTCTAAAAGAGACCCAATCGCATCGAGAGCAGCATTATTTTTTTCTATTTGTAGGGGATCAACTTTTAATTTTGATACAGTCATCATATGTTTTTTGAACTCTGCGTAACCATTAATATGACCTTCAGCGCCACCTGCACGTTTAGATGCTACTAGTGCTTTCTCCATTGGCTCAGCCATCGACAACACTTCTACATCAACATTAACTTGTTTAGGCTCAGTAGGGTTAATTTCAACACTCTTATTCAGAGCATTAGCCATTGTCAGTTTCTGCTCAACATCGATAATTTTCTCATTTATTAATTTTTTTATTTCGTCAAAATCAGATGTCATTTCTTCACGATTCTTCAACAAAGACACTGATCGCCATACTTCAGCCGTATAGGAGTCTCTCGTGAGAAATACGACATTCATTTCCTTTAAAAAGGTTATCCTTTCGCCTGCGACACGATCTTTTTCTACAAATACTCTCTCTGGCCCTTGGATGTTCAAATCGCCCTCAGGAAACCGAGACCGAGCAAATGCATCTATAGAGGTGAGTGTTTGTTTTAAATGTTCTATCTTACAATCTTCTTTAAAACGCATAGCATAAAATTTACTGACCCTAGTAGGCGTACCGCCCATACCCTCCATTTTTTTCTGTACTAACGCCTCCATACCCAAGCCCAATTCTAGGCGCTCTTCTCCTGAAAAGGAAGTATTTAGCGCGCATAGTGCATCCATTGTTGGGATGTGCTCCTCGGAAAATACCAATTCCATATTATTATGGAATACTATATCGTCGACGGGCTGAGGATTTGATAATACCGAGCGATTTATTAGGTTATCTTGAATGTACCTTAATGTCTTCGTCAAATCTTCTAGCTTACATTCAGGCTTAAATGACATATTCGCCAAAAGCCTCATCACCTTTAAATTCGGCTCACGCCTATCTATGAACTCATTCAACGCGACAGGAAAATTAAATCCGCGATCTGGACAGTCATGTGACACTTCGAAATTAAGAAATTTATAATCAAATCCAAAAGCTTTGTCATATGGCGACGCTTCGTTTTTAGCTTCAATAAATTCAAAAATTCCAACCCATGGGAAGCCATCAAAAGAACTAGCCATATTACTCAGCACATCGCTTGAAATTGAAGTTTCCCTTACCAAGGTATCATTTATTTTAAAACGAAGGACCAAGTCATCATTTTTTTCAACTCCTTTTTTTTCAACTTCTATCTTGACGCATGAACCAACTTTATCAGCGCTACCCGCTGATTGATACATCCCCTTTACCGCAACGTTCAAGTCATTGCTAAATATGTTGGGCCCTATATGAAATTTACACTCAGGTAGAATAGATTCTGCCAATCCAACACATTCACTTTCATCACCAGACAGAGGATATTCTGCAATACTATTATCGCCCACGAAAAATTTTAAATGATCGCCCTGAACCTCCATTCGAAATTTTTCAGGGCAAGCATACAATGACTTCAACTCATTGAAAATTTCTATTGCCTTTTCAGGGCTTGTGAAACTTGACTTATTTTCACAATAGTTAACCAATGAACGTAATCGTTCATCAGATGTTTTTAGTAGCGTAGATTTGACACCACCGCAAAAAAAATCTTTCACACTATCTAAGGGGGTCATTTTAGAATCTTCATCACTTTTATTAGCCATTAAGTGCTGCACTCGCCCAGCATTTAATTGTGGAGATCTACTAAATAAATTAACGGTCATAATAGCTATTCCTTCAGGATTTAAACAATAAAAAAATTAGTAATTGGATTTACTAGATACCTAGAAAAATATCGGCACAAGGCTGAATCCATAAAAAACAAACCCACAGCACACATAATCAGGTAAAAAAAGTGCATTATGTCGATACTTTTGGCATTTAGCTTTCAAAAAACGATCATTTAACCGAGGAGAGGGGTGCCATAAAATGGAAAAAAATTATTTATTTTTTTGATTGCACAGGCCTCAAAGAAATGAATGGTCTCCATTTAAAACTGGCGATTGCATTGAATCATTTCCTTATCAAATTTGGTGACCGCCTTAACGGCCACCAACAATCTCATTTGCAAATGTATTTGAACGGAAAGATTTACAGGTTTGCCTAGCCGTCTGCTAATGAATCAAAATAAGATTTACCAGATAAGTCTAAACTTCTAAAACTACTGAATCTCCATTCCTCGAACTCTACCTGTAAACTTTAATCTTTCTTCCTGCCACAGCAGGAATTGTCGCTCTATTAATTTTTCCAAGCATTCCTGTGCTAACTTACGATTATCTTGATTATCAAACTTCACAAAACTGAGCATATTATTGAAGAAATCTCGGGAAAAATGATCCTCTGAGCCTAGACTCTTATCTTGACTGCTGAGAAAAAATTTAACTTCATGATGGACCGCTGATTCTATGTTACATAAATTACTTGCCAATTTTAGAAACAAATCCTCACCAGTAGGTGACTTTTTATATAAGCATGTATTTGATAGAGCCGCCCACCTTGAACTTTCATCAATTGCTTTTAAATTGGTATAATGCATCATTGGTGCGCTGAGACTATTCTCCCCCCAGCGTTCTAAAAGCACATGGCTAGCCGCATTACTCAGCCGCCCCCCTATATCGATCATGAGGCCTGCAACGGGAGTAGGAATCGACACTGCACCCGCTAATTTAACACTCCGCTCCGTACTCACTCGAGTCAATTGCAGCTGATACCCTTTGGCCTTATCAGGAAATCCCTGTGCTTTCTGATAATTGGGTTGAAAAAATCGAAACATAACTTTCACACCGCCCTCTAACTCACACTGCAAGCTTCCTGATATTTTTCCAAGTTCGGCAATTAGTATATCGGCACTAATTCCTGGTAAATTAATTTGATTTGCCAGTTTTTCTGCAATTTTATTCAGACCACCAGCATCTAATAAGGTGCCTGTTAGTGTTAGCGTCAGATCCCGATAGCTCCCTGCACGATACATATTGGGATTACTCAAGCGAGCTTCTGTAAGCATTGCCTTGCCCTTAATCCCAAGAACAGGCATACCTGCAGCTAAGTTAAGCTCCACAATCCGTGAATATTTCTGTACTTTTAAAATATCAGTAAAGCTTGTTTGCTTAGAAAACACCTTTTTGTCAAAAGAAATAGGAGGCGAATATAATTGAGCGCCCATGCTCTTTAGCCGAGCCAACACAGCCTCATGCGAATCACACTTAACAACTTGATGAAGCAGAAGAGCATGCAGTTTACATAAATCAGCGAGCACATGTTCTCGGCAAGTCTTAAATTCACTGTCCCATATCGCCTCATACTCATCTTTTATTAACTTACGCTCACTTAAACATGCGGTGTCAATTGCGTGATCATATTTCTGCACTTTAAGGCAGAAACTATTGAATTGATCTTCAAGTACATTCGTTAAATTATTTAACTCAGCCTCAGAAACAGATTTGTTAGCAAAAAACCAAGATCTAAAAATGGGCCTTACGGCAGGAAACCTTTCATATGCAGCACTGTATGCAGACTCCAGTACAAGCTCTAGCCGTTCTTGCTCTAAATCCTTAGCTTGGCTTTCAATAATATTTTGCAGGGGCACCGGCACTTTTACTTCAGTGCTAGTTTCTTCGACAGCTCCACCCATACTTACACTAAATCCAGAAACCTCAACACCCAGCTTAGCTGCCAACTTAAATGTTCGCGAATTAGCCTCCACCGGGGGGGCTATAGAATTTTTTCCAATGATGGAGTCTGGACTCGAAGGAGAGAGCTCCAAGATAGTAGGCGAAGTAAGCCTGTTTATTTCCTGCTGCAAGCTTGGCGTCCAGCGAAAACCTTTTGGAAGCGTGCAACCGACAGGGGCAAGGGCCCTCCTACTAGGGTAGGAGGAACAGAAGAAATCAGTGCTATCCCTCAAAGGGGGCATGGCGGCTTTCTGATTGATGGCAGCCTGAATTATATCCGGATACTTATCCAACTCGTTTTTTTCAAAAAGACCTAAAAATGCCCTACTTTGCCCAGCACTCTTTTTACGCGAGCCGCAGATATTCTTGTTTAGGGCATAATGCTTACTGCTATTATATTCACGTGAATGAGTACCTTTTACTTCTCCTTCTACCCCTAGGCTCCCCACCCCAGCGATGCCCCCCACAGAAACTCCGAACGTGCGTCGCTCCCCTACTGAAACGCTACCATCATCATTACTTCCCATAAAATGAGCAAAGCCTCCCTTCACCCCTCCTTTCACTTTACCCCCTACTCCAGCCATTTCTAAGCCAAACCCTACCCCAACAACTAACTCCCCGCCCTTTTCTTTATATATGCCTGGTTGATCAAACTCATGATATTTTCTCTCAAGATGAGATTGCTGTTTTAGACAACATAACTCAGCCCACTTAGCCTTCATCTCCACCTCTAAATAACGACTCAATGAAATCAAATCTTTAGAGACTTCCTGATTACCACACTTCAAAAACTGTTTCTTTAATTCTTTAAACTTTAGCGAAAGCTCGGCATATTCCTTTTCTCCCAGTTCGAATTCTCCACTAACAAGAATTGTGTCAACCTCCTTGATAATTTGTAGGCATTTATCACTAGTTGCGGCCCCCATCTCCCCCTTTTGTTCTGTAAACTTGCTTTTTAGGCGGTCTAACAAATCAGCATTCTTTTGCACATCGTGACTAAAATTTTCACTTGGCAAAACCATCTTAACGCCAATTAGAGGCAGCCTTGACTTTGGGCGAAACACTAAAGGGGAGCAATGGCTCGGTGACACACTCTCCATTTTATTTGCAGATAAAAGTCTTTTAGGCATAAATAAGGTCCTTATTTTTACTATTTAATTATCAATTGACAATAATCTAATCTTCAATAAATCCTAAAAATCAATTATTAACATTTAAATAATACTTAATTTCTATATCTAGCGTAGTTCACCAGCCAGTTCAAGTTCAATTTACTGTAACTGGATTTGGTTAACATAATCCCCAGTAGCAATGGAATCAACAGTGCCAATGATTCCCCTGATAGATTATTATTTTTTATTTGATTATCCAAAAATAAAGCAATCAATGGAAATACCAAAAAACAGATAGAAGCCTTAAATGGCGTGGCTTTTTCATTCAACTTAAAATATGCCAAGATGCCCCCCACACCAGCCACTAGCCCAAGGTACGCAACTGCTCCACAAGAGCGGGCACTAAAGGCACTTACATCTGGCATTTCAATGAAAATGCTTGCCAAAATCAACAGCACAGCAGCCACCCCACTTGGAACAGCATTGTAGGTAATGACGTGAATTCCCTGACAGTATTGCCGCACAACCACGTAGAGCACCGCATGAATCACTACCGCCAATGCGAGAAACACGATGCCAATCCAATTTTGACCATCGGACAGCGCGGTTTCATTAAACAGGATTTTAATCAAACAGCCTATCGCGAGTAACAAACCTAAATACTGTAAAAAACTAAATCGTTCTTTTAGAAAAAGAATAGACGCAAGCATGACTGCGATAGGCATATTGGCAAATATGACGGCAGCCAAACCAGATGAAACATAGGCTTCGCCAAATATCATCAACCAAAACGGCACGGCAAAATACCCAATGGCGACCACTGGCAACAGCCAACGACGACCCAGAGGAAAACCTAGAGAAACTTTATTATAACGCGCGAGAAACACTAGCAAGGGGCAGGTCAACAGAAATCGTAAGCCAGTGGCAGCTAATGGTGGAATGGATTCTAAAGCGAGTGCCATTGCCATCCAAGTAGTACCCCAGATCAAGCAAACAGAAAAAAACAAAACGGGTATAGTGGTCAATAAAGGCATAGGAGTGTGAATTACCTTTTATTAGTAGATTTTCGGTCAATTGCCAAATTAAAAAATCGCTGCTTATTATCAAAGGCGCTCATTAAACACCAATCAGCCAACATATATCGGAGAACGGGCAACAAACAGCGCTACTTTGCCGTGCTGACTAATCTGCACCTCAGAGAAATGCCGTTTGAGCCCCTTGGTCAAGTTGTCCAGCGTATCTTCTTGATTTCCAAAAATACCCTTGTGATTATAAAAGCTCATCAATTTACGCCCTAAACAATTATGCTTAACTGAATCCCCTAAAATAGTTGCACCATAGAGTACGCCGCCTTCACTCAGATATTGTTTCAAATGCTCAAATACTCGCTCTTTGTCACGCATATTTCCCGGCAGGCAGTGTAGTAAATAAAACAGTGAAATCGAGTCATACTGTCGTTCATTCAATACAGTGAGCGGCTGCATCACATCGGCCACAAATAACTCTATATCTGCTGGCCCCATCCGCTGAGCGGCTTTATGCAAACTATGTTCATTCAAATCTAGTAATGACACCTCATGTTGCTCTGAAAATGTGCTATTTACGAGATAAAACCCCGTGCCCACCCCCACATCAAGATGACGTTTCCCTATATGCATATGATAAAACGGCAATAGGACACGACGGGTAGGGCATTGCCAAACCCAGCGATTAGAAAACCAGAGCACCCACATATCGTAAAGTTTGAGTACCGAAGGAGAGTAGACGGCTATACCGGCTTGGGTGTTTAGATTTGGAGGTGTAGATAAAGGCATGGTGTATAATTAGGGATACCTAGAGAAAGTTATTAAGAAACCTCTGCACGAATCAAAACCCCTTGATCGACGCACAATTAAATCAATCACTTACAATGGTCTAATGTACGAAAAAAGTATTCGTGCAGAGGTTCCTTAAGTAAATTTAACGTTAATAACGACCACCTGAGTCGTCGTCATTAACAATTTATAGTGCAGCTAATACTTGACTGTAATTAGGCTCTGATGTAATTTCAGCAACTAGTTGCACATGTTTTACTATGTTCATTTCGTCCAAAACGATCACTGCCCTTGTACATAATCCTATCAATGGGCCACTGACAATTTCCAAACCATAATCACGAGCAAAATTGCCAGAACGAAATGTAGATAATGTTTTTACATTTTCAATTCCTTCTGCAGCACAAAATCTCGCTTGTGCAAACGGCAAATCAGCAGAAATAGTCAACACAATAGTATCAGCGTGACTGACAGCAATCTCGTTAAATTTTCGTGTTGATGCAGCGCAAACTGGCGTATCAATACTCAAAAAGACATTGAGTATTTTTTTCTTTCCCACAAAATCTTGCAATGTAACCTGTGATAAATCATTAGCAGTTAATACAAAATAGGGAGCTGTGCTGCCAATAATCGGCAATTGACCAGCTAAACTTACCAGATCGCCATTCAATTTCACGTTATTCATATTGTTTTTCCTTAGTAAGGAGTTAATAACTCTATTTTTAAAAACACAAAAAAACACGGGTAAAACAGACCGCACGTACTCAGTAAAAACTGCACACGCGATGACCACAGCAGTAGCACCCAATAAACAAAATATAAATAAAAAACAGAAACTATCAGGTCAGATTTACTTAGGTAAACGCTGATATATTTATTCAGCTTCGCTATTCTCACCCAGTATTTATGCGGGATCTCCAATAAAAACTCAGGGATGACGCCTTATTTATATTATTCCAAGATCAATACTACGTGCAGTTTTCTTCAAAAAATAATATTGCACCAGCAATATATAATCCTAAACTCAAGCCAATCCACTCATAGCATATGCCCATCAATTAACAGGTCTATAGAAATTTCATTGCTTCATAATTTGTCTCAAATGGCACATATGGAGCACCAAACAAACTTAACTTCATCCCTTGCTCAGTTTTTTTAATTAACTCACATTGAACAAGATGAAAAGCAAGACCTATTGCCTGATAAGAATCCTCACCACAAACATGTAAATCATCAACAATTTTTCCATAGCTAATGTGAACAGGGCATCGCCAAGCATTGGCGCCAAGGGTAATGACATCATTTACAGGCAAACCAATTTCAATAGTGATTTTTTTGATGACGTCACCACATTGCACTTCAAATTCCCGCGAAGCGATACAAGTTGTAAATTGTGTCGATATAGGTGGCAATGAATTCATAATGTATATATTTCCCCCAAAGTAATGGCCTACATTCAGCCCAGCAATCCGTAGCAAGATGCGCATATTGAGCGCTATAATCGCACTGTGCGTTACAAATTACTGACCTATGATGATTTTTAGAGTATTAAAGAAGTACACTAAATCGTGGCGTAATCGCTTTGGAGCTACAGTCCCCTTTCTTCATGGCTTTCATATAACAACCAATTAGGGGTGGGTCAATTCTTTTCATTCGCGATCAGGGTTAACAGGCTTAATAAAAATTAAATGCTTATTAATACCCTGTGCCTCGTAACTTGCCACCCAAGCTCACATTCAAAACACCCTCAATACCAAATTCGAATATAGTTTTTACGGGCATCTGGATAGCTGGCAAATTCCTGAATGGCCAATCGCGAACCACTACTATCATTAAACTGATAAATCACGATGCTGCGCATGCCCACACCATCAGGCATCAGCATGCTATTACCATGGGCCATAAACTGGAGCTGAGCAGCTGAAAACCTTTCTGCCCCTAGAAGAGACTCACTAGAACCCCCATTGAAATGGTCGCCCCCCCCTCTGCATCAAAATTTAAATAGCGTGAATTACCAGAGCACGCATTAAATTCATGCCTTGGGCTCCGCAAAGTTCGATTAGCAAACAGCGATAAGCTCTCGCTAGATAGCGGCTTTGCATCAGCATTGATTAGAGAATAGCGCTGACTAGGACTACATAGGGCAATATAATCTCGAACCGCTACTATACTATTAGAATCACCAGCTCCAATCTCAGCCAGCGATTGACTATCAGAATATTCTATATAATTAACCCGATTACCATTTGAAGCTAACATGCTCCTTGATGTTTTATAAGAGTTTTCAATCCAAGGAACACCCGCACTAAATGCTAATTGCCCCCTTTCCACTGCCCTAGCCTGAAATTTTCGTTCTACCCCATCCAACATTACAGCCCCATCAACATGGGAAATAGAAACCTCTATAGGGTTATTCCCCGTTTCTGGCTTTGTTAATAAAAAACGTTTGGGGCCAATCCAAGGCTGTGGTGAAACGGGTGGTGGTTCCGGATTAACAATAGAATCATCACTACTGCCTCCCCCGCCACCACAAGCAGTCAATAACAATAAAGCAAAAAAAGTACTGCTACTTATAATCATTCTATTTAATGACATAGATTTCATTATCTTCATCCTTTACTCAAAATAATTTCAATTGCTATTAAAAAACAAGTACGAGTGCCATATAACGGCTTTAACCTACCCTCATGCCACTTAACTACTTATTGACACAAGCCAAACCGCTCCCCATAAAACATAGCTAACTATATTTCCACTAAAGATGCCCACTTTTTATTTGGTTTTGCTTTTAAGTACCAGAAGCTGTTAACACTCTCCAGCGACTAATTTGTCTGCAAAATCACTCAATAATTCCAGCTGCTCATACAAGCTATCATCACTGGCATGATCCAATAGCTGACGGCTCCATAATACCCAGTCATTGCTATGCGCATCCTGACTAAGAATGGGTTTTAAACAATTCTTATCAAATAGATTTAATTGCAATAGCGATAATGAATCGATAATTTTTGCACTATCTATACAACAAAACATTAAAACCATCTGCGAAGGCTGCGCAGTAATATGAATCGCGTGCTCTCCAATCGATAAATTAACAATATCGCTGTGCTGAACAGTACGTGGCAAATCAAGGCGAAGGCAAAGGCTATTAATAGCCTCATTAAAATTAGCAGGCATCACATATTTTCCAGAGTAAATCAATTAAAAAATCTTACAGTGCAATATTACTCACCACAACAAGTACTGGACTAAGGGCGCCCAATCAAACCGAAGCGCCCCTTTAAGCGCCTTGAAACTTAAATCAGCGGGCTTACTGCTACCGAGTTCAATAACATGGATAAAACGCCAGCAGCAATTTTATTGTTAGCGGAAAAAGTTTTCATAGCCTCAGTGCCCCCCCAAGATCAAGGGGCGGCATCTTCGCGAGCAAGCAAGAGGCAACGGCAGTATCAAAAACAGTCTTGTTGTACTTTCCTCCATTAGTAGGTGCTAGCGCATAGCATTGGGAAAATATATTTAAAAGCTTAGATGCCCTTTCAGTATCACCGCTATTACTCACAAACAACTGGACGGCAGATTTGGCATAAAGACGCTGCTTTTCTAAATCATTTTCTCCATCCATTTCTTTTTTTAAAGCAACAAGGCCATCAAACGTCTCCCTATTCGGTGCCAAAGATTTAAGCTCATCTTTTAAATGTGAAGTAATTTCATCGCGTATATCACCAGAAACCGTCCGCTTCCCCTCCGGGTTTTTGCTCAACACGCGCTCAAACTTCGCACGTCCTGTTTCCCCTGGAGAAAGCCTAAACAATCCAGCGTTGTTATCAGTCGCAGCTTCAACAACTACCTTCCCCATCTTTTCCAGCACAGAAAGTGGAACCAATGTCAATCCCTTAGTAGCATTCTTACCGCCATTACGATTCCTTAAGCCAGTCGCTCCTTTTTTTATGGAACTTACAAAACTAACCGCTTTATCTTTCAAAAATGAGCCCGCGCCCTTAACACCACTCGAGCAACGCTCAATCAGCCCACGAGCATCCTCACTAGCGGAACTTAATTTAGCCCCTTTCACCAAAGTATGATCATCTAGTCGCGTAGTATGAGAGAAAGACCTAAAACTGACATTAATTGCATTAAAAATTCTCATAATTGCAACCTATAGTTTGATATTAAAAATCAACTTGACGTACGAACAATTATAATAAAAATCTGAATAATAAAAATTAAATGCCATACATCAAATCAAGAAGAGTTTTAATTTTAAGTACATCAAACATACAACACCATAAGACATGTACTAAAAAAATCCAAAATTCACACGCCCAGTGCGAATCTAAAATTCAATTGCTAATCCCCCCACAAAACCAGCTCATTATTAAGTAGAATTTTCTCGCAGTCTTTAAGGAGTTCTACATGAAAGCCATAGGTAATTGATAACGCCAGATTATGGCGATTTTAAAGCAAGCCGAAGCCGATTCAACCATCCCCGATTTGTGCCGCGAGCACGGCATGAGCTCTGCCTCTTTTTATAAGTGGCGCGCCAAGTTTGGCGGCATGGACGCCTCGATGATGACGCGGATGAAAGAGCTGGAGGACGAAAACAAGCGCCTTAAAAAGATGTATATCGAAGCCCAAATGCAGGCGAATATCATCAAAGAGGCCATGTCAGAAATCCTCTTAAACATCTCAGTGTCGCGAGATGGCTTAATGGGCTATTGAAACTAAAGCATTGTTTATTCGACAAGCCCAAGCGAATCAGATCTGACAATGGTCCTGAATAAATTAGTCATCTATTCAAAAATTGGGCAGAACAACAATCGATTGAATTGGCCTATATTCAGCCCAGCCATCCGCAGCAGAATGCGTATATTGAGCGTTATAATCACACGGTGCGTTATGAATGGCTGGCTTGCGATGATTTTGAAAGTCTTACTGAAGTGCAAGAAACTGCAACGCAATGGCTTTGGACTTACAATAACGAGCGCCCGCATATGGGATTGGGCGGCATCACCCCGAAACAAAAATTTGCATTACATGCCTGACCTCTACTTTTAAGTGAGCTTAAAAATAGGGGGGATTACCATAATCAGCTAATGATAATTTTTTCACAATAGATAAAAAAACAATATTATTGTTACTGCAGAGAGTATTTATTTACATCGACACAATATAACATGCAAGTTGCCTCTCCATTTGGTTTTATAAGAAATTTGGCATTCATATTTAGTTTGCTTGGTGATAAGCCATTCTCTAAATATGTTTTAATTGCAGAGTGATCTAGATCAAGGTCATAATTAACATCGATGATTAAAGTGTATTGCCCATTACCATCATCATTGGCACTGATAATGTAGGATTGCTGACCACTACCAACAGTATCAATATTAAAGCATTCAAGCGTATCTAAGATGCCTTTTTGTGTTGAAAACTGCCCAAGCGATACAATCTGCGGGTTATCTCCCCCCGTAAAGTTATTATGAGATTTAATTTCCTTTAAGAAAGACGCCATTAAAGTTTTTTTATAATCATCAGGATGATCTCGATAGGGAATATTAAACTCCAAACCATTTAAGAATAGTTTATATTCACAGCCACTCGTATCGCGGAGCATTTGGTTCTCAGCCTGAGCCTGCGTTATTGCATGACTTTTAATACTACAGGTAAGCGCCTCAGGTTCACCAGCTGCGCATTCAAATTTCCCTGAATCTCTACAAAGGACAGAAAGCCCTTCATGCTTTTGTGCTGTGCTTTGAATTTCATTAGTGGGTACCAAGCTAGTGCCATTACCAACCAAGCGGGTGGACTGTAGCTAGGCTGACGAGTAAAGTATTTAAAAAATAATTTCATGCTTACATTGACTCCGAAATTTCACATGGAAGGTTTTAAAATCAATATTTTACCAAAAAAAAATTGTGCTCTTTCAAAAAACGACTATTCACTGTAAATCATAAGTTCACAAAATATGTGACCGATACTCTAATATAAGTAAGCTTATTATGGATTATTCAAAGACAACACTTATTTTGGTCTATTTCGTAATAAATACGCACCCAAAAAATCATTAATTGGCTCAGCTTTTCCAAAGAGCCAACCCTGCCCCCATTGCACGCCCAAATCTAGTAGCGCTTTATGCTGCTCTTTCGTCTCAATTCCTTCTGCAATAATAGTTAAGTCTAATTTATGTGCCATAGCGATAATATTGGGCGTCACACTGCGGCCGATTGCATCGCTACATAGCGTAGCCACAAAACTACGGTCAATTTTTAGCAGGTCAAGTGGCAATGCGTGCAGGTAGCTTAGGCTTGAGTAGCCCGTTCCAAAATCATCAATGGCCAAACGATAACCAGCACAACGCAATGCGTTCAATTGTGCCAACATCTCCTTATCCTTGGTGATGCCACGCTCAGTGAGTTCTAACTTAACTTCGGCAGGTCGCAAGCCATACTGTACTTCCAATTCCTGTAAAAAAACTAACAACCAATCATCTTGCAAATCCTGAGGAGCAACATTAATCGAAACACTAAAATCTTGAAAATTTTCCCGTAAAACGACCATATCTTTTGCCGATTTTGTTAGTACAAACCGGGTTATGTCACTGATTTTCCCCATTAATTCTGCTTGTGAAATAAAATAGTCAGTATTTATTAATTGGCCATCAAAATCCCAGCGTATTAATGCTTCTGCTCCTATTATACGTTCAGTTTTCAACTCAACGATCGGTTGATAAAGAACATGAAACTCATCATCTGGAAGCCCGCGGCTTATTAAATGATCTAAACTATATTGGCTTTGCACCCTAAAAAAAATATAAATAAACCCAATAAGAATGATTGCTAAATTAGCAGGCAAAAAATAAATCCAATAGCGCTTCCATGCTGATTTAAACTGAGCATTACTTATTCCCATTTCTACAAGATACTGGCCCGAAAAAATATTTTTTTCATAGTAAAAAGCGAGGTCTGCATAGGGTAGTGGCTCAGTGAAACCCACATAATACTCACCGTGCCTAATAGATAGCAAAGGCTTCAACTTCTGGTTTATATCAAGGGAACTTAAAATACTAAGTGGATTAAACTCAACAATATAAGCCCCCCGCCCAGCGACCAAGTGATTTAACCCATAAAGAGTAGCTGAGGGCCAATACCCCCAAATTCGCACTCCATTATCCATAGTAATGCTTGGGTCGGTAGGTATGCCGTAATTTTTTATTCCCTTGTTATTGCAAACAATATTCCCATCAACGACATATGAAATTGACATAACATGAGAGGATTTATATAACTGTTGATTAATATATTGCAGATGACTTTTTGAGCAAACTTCAAATTCTTCAGGGTGCGTCCCTAACTCTCTCATTACATTAAATGCACGTATCCCATTTAAATACAATTGATTGGAATAAGTATTCAGGTATTCTTTAAAGGTGTAATAAGTCCAGCCCCATGAACAAAAAAAGCTTAATAAAAAAACAGTAAAAAAACACAACATATTATATAATAAAACATTTTTAAATGCTTGCTGACGTCGACAGTTTGAGCTGACCATTTCCGAAAAAAATGGCCAATACATTTTTTCTTTCATATATTCTATGAGCTTTTTCAACATAAGCAGCATTGTAATTAAAATTATTTAAAAAAATACAAATACTTTAACCAACAAACAAATTATGATAATGCTGTTAATTTTAAAAAAATCAATTTATTGAGTTTTGATTAAATTTAGCACACTCATTTCTATCTGTGCTACTAGTTAAAGTGCTCAAGGAACAACAGTCTAAATCAATAATAAATTAAGAATAATTAACCTATTTTCTTAATTTATTGATCGGTCTAAAGTTAAGAGAAACGATACCACCGACAATACCTTGTACCACCTAAGGAGTTGGCATGATCACGCAACCACATCACTACAAAACAATAGAAAGAGGCATTCCATTATGAAATTAAGATGTAACTGCTTAGAGTAATTTACTTGGTGCGGCACCAAATATTTTTTTGATATCTTGAGAAAAGTGCGAGGCCGAATCGTAACCATTATCTGCTGCAATCTTTGTGCAAGCATCTTTGCCTGCCAAGGAGGAGAGCATGGAATCCATCGCACGCCAACTCATTAGCTCAGTTTTTACCCTCCCCCCCAAAGCTTTCTTACTCAATTTTCTAAAGTAGCTGCTTGATAAGCCATAAGATCGCTGCAATTCAACCATTTTGTGCTGACCATAGTTTTTAAATAAAAATCGCACCAGCTGATAAGCTTCAGATTTTCTTAGCAAAGCAGCCAACTGTAACTGCTCAGGCACTGCGTGTAGTACACCGGTAATAAACCATTGATCTAGTGCTTTACGTGAAGACAAACAATCAGCGGGCAAACTTATACATAGCCCGGCTGATGGAGCACTCACCATTTGAGCACTAAACCCTAAATCCAGAAAAACCAAGCATTTCGCCAACACATGCATCGGCAACAGAGCGTACTCTCCCCCCTGAATGCTTAGCTTGCTTATTCCATTATCAGGATACAGCTGCAAAAGAACGGTATTGGATGCTGCATCTTCTAGCGGCGGCAACAACTGTGCATTCAATAGCAACGGAGCTGGCGACTTTAAAGACCTCAACAAAATCATTTGAGTAGTATGGAGCATGACAGTAGTGCGCGGTAATGACTTCCATTGCAAATTTAAATCCATGTCACCTCCTAAGGAATATCTAAAACAAAACATTTAATCAGCTATTCCACCCTCAAATGACGCTGATATACAGATGAATTACATCCACATAATTTCAAGCAAACAAAACAAATATTTACTTATCGAGTCCACCCGTAGTAACAAGACCGACTTCTACCGCATATTTATATAAATCACCATCACGCTCGGTATTCAATTTGCGCATAGCACTATTTTTTTGTGAACTAATCGTTTGCTTGCTCCGATGTAACTGTGCGGCAATTTCATTTACCGACATCCCGCCTACGAATAGTCGTACAACTTCAACCTCTCTATCAGTCAGCACAGGCACTCTGTCAAAACTCGCTGTCTCATCATTAATTTCGTTCAAAACTCGGGCCACCGTTGTCGAGAAATGGCTACCACCACTATATGCCGCGTAAATAGCTGGAGCCAAATGAGATAAATCATCTGACTTACTCACAATGCAGCGCACTCCCTGAGAAAGCAAACTACGCAACACCAAACTACTGTTCACTGAAGTCATCACCACAATGCCCAATTTAGGATAGCGGCGCTTCAAAGTACTCAACATACTACTTCCATCGCCATAAGCACCACCCGGCATTGAGTAATCGCTCACCAAAACGCTACAGTCATGTAACTCAAGCAACTGAGCGATCTGGGTCGAATTACTGGCGCACCCTTGAACTCGGATGCTGGGTGCATCGCCCAAACTCGCGATTACGCCCATTAAAATGGCCGGATGATCATCTGCAATAATAATATCAATCCCAAACGTAGCCATGCCTACGCTCCTTGTAAAAATCGAGCACACATCAAGTGTCGTATATTTTTTATCAATTCCAGAACTAAGATCAGTAATTGGTAAAGCCAGCTTTAGCACGCTCAACAGCACCCAACTCCCACTCTAGCGTCAGAAAAATTTTTAAGTTTCCTGTCTAGCAATAGCTCGTTCATCTCAGCGTACAATTTATTCTTCTCCACAATCAATACTGTAATATTTCATAGCTTAGTTAAGATACAGGCAGAACGAACCCACATCTGTATTTCTGCGAGGATGTATGGCTCCCTTCGGGCTTGTGAATTAATCTAGCTCAGATTACTATCCTAGATAAAACAAAGAAAATAAGATCATACAAATTTTTCCTTACCATACAGCCCTGCTGTACTCACAATTGCTCCTAAGTCAACAAGCAATTTAAAAATCAAGTATATCGAATGATACGAGCAAAAAACACGGGACAAATCTTAAACAAAATTCAATTGGTACTGACTAGTACGAAGAGCAAATTTATATACTAAATATTAGTAAAAAATCATAAATGGGTTTATATTTTAAAAAAATATAATAAAGCCATCCATAATACTCCCTCTCCCAATGGAAATTAATAGTAACCCCCGTATTTTTAATTAAGGTTAAAAGTAGAGCGATGCAACAAACGCCGATTTCTATTCAATAATTTAGTACTGGCTGTGCACCACACGCCCTGCATGTAAAGAGAAATCAACTTCATTATCTAATTCTTCATAATTAAAATTATCAGTCACGTTGAATAAACGAATACTTTGCATCAGCATGGAAACGATGATGCAGCAAAACTTAGCACGCCACTTAGATGAAGAATGCGGAACTCAGGTAATCCCCCCACAAATCAGGCACCGTAGCATCGGCTTCGGCCTATTTTAAAATCGCCACAATCTGGCGTTATAAATTACCCGCGACTTTCATGCAGAGTTCCCCCAAAGAAGCAAGGAAATTCTATTTTAAAAATGGGCAGGTTCTTTCTGCAAGGGGCTTACCGAGAAGGGGCTACCACATAAACATTCCTGATTATGTCTCTTGCTCAGTCAAGAGCGCGTACCGCCATTACCTGGATTTAGTAAAGAGCGCACGGAATAATGGCGCACAACCAATTTACTCCCCCGAAGTAGCTACGTTGTGCTAACAGCTAAATCAAGGGTTCCGGAGCAAGAGACATAATCAAGTAAACATTTAAACTGGAAATTTAAGTAATTCAAACCAATACTACTGCATGATTACTATCTTGAGGCTTGGTCATGCTCACAAAAAAAAAACTCAGAGGGCGGGAAGCCATCCAATATATTCATCTATCACTCAGCTTTTTAATTATATGCACTGTAGGCCTTTTATTTTGGCAACACTATGGTATGAATAATTTTTTACGATTAGACCCTTTGAATTTTCATAAAGTAAAAGCAAATGATGACAGAGAAGATAACCAGCTAGGTAGAAGTATTGCCAAACTAACCACAACCCCTGATTATTGGAGATTAGACTGCCAGCTAAACCCTGGCCATCGCGTACCATATTGCTCAATAGACCTCGATCTCAGCCAAGGCAACCATGGTATTGATATCTCTAAATATGACAAGCTCACAATTCATTATCGTTATCAAGAAGTTCAAGAGCAAATTGTTTTACTTCTTATCAATTTTAACCCTGATTATAGTACAAGCAACGATTATCGTAGTCATAAATTTAATCAAGCTTTTCTTCCTGGAGCCATAGGCTGGAGCACTAATTCATTAGTAGGAAATCAATTTAATGTAGCATCATGGTGGATTACTGATAAAAAAATTCCACCTAAATGGACTCATAACGAATTTTCAAATATACGCGAAATACGTTTAACAACAGGACGACACCTTCCCCACGCTAACCGTCAAATCGATTTAGCTTATATCGAGCTTAGCGGAAAATATATCAATAAAGATACCCTACAACTATTACTACTCTTAGCATGGGGAGGCAGTGCTGCACTCTGGTTAGCAATTGAATTACGGCGGGCAATATGCGCTTTACAACGTAGCTCTGAACGGCAGCAACATTTAGAAAACGCTCAGAAAAAATTACAAGAAATAAATAGCTTACTTGCAGAACGAAACATGCACGACCCATTAACACTCGCGCTTAACAGAGAGGGACTTAATATATTACTCAGCAATATATTGCCACAAGCGCAACTCAGTATTATTTTTATTGATATTGACTATTTTAAAAAAATAAATGACACCTATGGCCATGGCATAGGGGATCAAGTTCTTTGTCAGCTTGTTGAGCAAGTTCAGCAACGGATTCGGCCTAACGACAAATTAATTCGTTTAGGAGGGGAAGAGTTCATTTTGCTCTGTCAGGGTAGCGGATTAACTCAAGCAGTAAAATTAGCAGAAAAACTACGCATATGGCTATACAGCAACCAAGCTTGGCCTGCCGGAATCACCTTTAGCTGTAGCTTCGGTGTCTCTGAACGACAAAATAATGAATTATTTGAACAAGCGCTACATCGAGCCGACAAAGCCCTTTACCGTGCAAAAACAAGTGGACGGAATCGCGTTGAAATTGCAGAGGAAGCCAATCAACAAAACATAAACTAAAGTAGTCAGAGTTTAGTGGGCACGCCAGTTTGGAAAAATTGAGCAAGGTAATCCTCCCATTTTTAAGCTCACTTAAAAGTAGAGGTCAGGCATGTAATGCCAGTTTTTGTTTCGGGGTGATGCCGCCTAACCCCATATGTGAGCGCTCGTTATTGTAAGTCCAAAGCCATTGCGTTGCAGTTTCTTGCACTTCAGCAAGACTTTCAAAATCATCGCAAGCCAGCCATTCATATCGAACGGTGCGATTATAGCGTTCAATATACGCATTTTGCTGCGGGTTGCCGGGTTGAATATAGGCCAATTCAATCGATTGTTGTTCTGCCCAATTTTTTAATATGTGACTAATGTATTCAGGGCCATTATCAGACCTGATTCGTTTTGGTTTACCACGCCATTCAATAATTTGATTCAGGCTGCGTATGACGCGTTCTGCTGGCAAAGAGAAATCGACTTCAATGCCCAATCCTTCCCGATTAAAATCATCAATCACATTGAATAAGCGAATGCTGCGGCCATCGGCTAATTGATCGTGCATAAAATCCATCGACCACGTTTCATTTTTTGCTGCTGGCACCGCTAATGGCTCTGGCATTTCGCGATCTAAACGTTTTTTAGGCTTAATCCGCAGATTTAACTCTAAATCGCAGTAAATCCTGTAGACCCGCTTATGATTCCAGTGTTTTTTCTTGACGTTGCGCAGATGCAAAAAGCAGAGGCCAAAGCCCCAGTTACGATGCGTTTCCGTGCGCTGGACCAATGAATCAGCGATTTGAGCGTTTTCGGCATCCAACTTACGAATATAGCGATAGCAAGTTGTGCTAATCGCAAAACTAGCGCAAGCCGCACGAATGGACACGGACTTGGTTTCAACGGCCCAGTGAGCCATCTCGCGACGCTGAGATGTTTCAGAGGATTTCTGACATGGCTTCCTTAATGATATCCGCCTGCATTTGGGCTTCGATATACATCTTTTTAAGGCGTTTGTTTTCGTCCTCCAGCTCCTTCATGCGCGTCATCATCGAAACATCCATGCCGCCAAATTTAGCCCGCCACTTATAGAAAGAGGCCGAACTCATGCCGTGCTCGCGGCACAGATCTGGGACGGTCGAGCCAGCTTCGGCTTGCTTTAAAATCGCCATAATCTGGCTGTCGGAATAGCGTGCTGCTTTCATGTAGAGCTCCTCAAACACTGCGAGAAAATTCTACTTAAAAATGAGCTGGTTTTGTGGGGGGATTACCGGGATTACAAGCCCCCTCACTCTTAATTCGCCGGAGAGATGGCTATATTTACCGCCCTCACTTCTGAGGCAAAGGAGTTGGGGAATACATATACTGCCAGCTTGTATTTTTTTTCTCAACGGCTGCCGGTGCACCTAATGCCCTAGGGTAGTAGGATTTAGCACGAGCCTGAACAAAGGGGCCCTGCGAATTACCACTTGCAGACATTAAATCGACAGCAGCTGCGCCAGTTTCCCCAAAAATATTAAAAGTTGATCTTTCTGCCGAAATCGAAAATGGTGCACTACCCCCCCCCTGCTGAGCCATGTTAGATTCTACACTCGCCAAGTTGGACACATCACTCTGCCGCAAGTCAATGTCATTTAGAGCCGATAAATCCTCAGCACTAACACTATGTTTTTTAGTGGCAACAACGGGTGAAGAGTCCGTAGACACACTAGAGCCTTTGCTAAAGGAAGCTCTAGCATCCTTTGTAATCTTAAGCTGATTTTCGCTAGCATTCACCTGCCAATTATTTCCAAGACCACGCACTTTCCGCAGCACAACCACATCCTCCTCCTTCGAGAGGACCAAGGAGGGCACGATAGAGCTCGATGCTGTTTCACTCGCACTATTAGCCACTGTACTGAAATCCAAAATTTCGACTATTGAAGACCCATGCTGGTCAGAGGAGGATGGCTTATCCTGCAAAGTCTCATTATCATGCTCGGCGATATAGGGAGAAGCTTCGCTTTCTTCCTTCTTAAGAACAGTGGCAGGACCCTCTTCAAGCATCACTTCATTCACTACCTCCCCGCCCTCTATTCCATTTGCATCTTTTTTTTCAGAAACAGGCAAATTAGCAGCGATCTCAGGCATCCAGACTGACACATTTTCGGATGCCAATGTCTCCACATCGGATACATGCTTATCCTCCCCCTTCTTGCGAACCATGACACCCCCCCCTGTCAGCAAGGAAGATGAAGTTTCGGCTGGAAGGTTATCCATCTTATCCAAGAGAGTTGTGTCTGAATTATATTGACTTATCAAAGATTCAGAACTCTCGGTAAAAACTTCATTATTATTCACCTGAGGGGAATTTGTATGTGCACCAGATTGATCTACCGAATCATCAGCAGAACTCTCAACACCCACCATGCGATCCACAAGATTAGACTGTTCTGCTGGCGCCTCTTCAACAAGCAAATCGGGGATATTGAGGGCTGCTTTCACCGCATCGGCCAAAAAAGTCAAACGATTAGAGCCACCCTGATCACCACACGAGCTCTTGATAGCCCCCCCAATGAGATTTTTTAACCATGGTGATTGATTTTTCTCCAAGTCATCAAGAGCATTGTAGCGCCTAGGCATGACATACGTACTCTCAGCCAATTTGATGAGACTAGTATGTTCTTTATACGATGCGCTTCCCTTACTAGGATCAATCAACTTAAGAAGAGCTAGATCAAGATTCTTGAGTTTAATAAAATTTTTACTATTTTTTGCAGAGTATGCTTGAAAACCGCTCGCCTTTGGGTTTTTAGAGTGTTCTTCAATAAGCGAGTAATACTGCTTCTCGAGTTTGTCAAGCTGAGCTAATGCCACACTATTGTCCGTCAATTTCTCTCTAGCTAGCATGCTAATCAAAAAGAAGTTTTTTGCACGCCCACAACCAAGGCCATCATTAGGCAATCGATTAAAGTCATCCGCTTTCAGCCCCCCTCCTTTAATGATCCGGTCAAGGCATTTTTTAACAACAACTGGACTCAAACTAGCCCCATTCCATTTTAGGAGCTTTGCCTGAGAAGAAGAGGGACTCGGCTCATTACTGACCGAAGTCAATGGCAACAAACTCGACCTCGTTTGCAGTGACGGTGTGACTCCAGCCACCAAAGGATCCAATCGGCCAGAATTAGAGGAAGCTACTCCGCCCGAAGTTGATGGCGTTACCACATATTTACCCGCCAGACTATGGAAATAATTTTTCACAACAGAAAAAGCTGAAATTATTGTCATATTTAATTTCCTTATTGGTAATGTAATTTAAATAATTGATAAGAAGGTGCCACTGTATATAAATCTCAATAAAAAACAATTCTTAACAAGATACGCTTTTCAATATACTATTTTTTTAGATAAACATATAAACTGTGCTATACAGCGCACTTAACAAAAGATATATATTGCTTGTAAAATTCAAGAGAGCCATAAATTTATCAACGAGCCTTCCTACCGCTCATATATTTTCTAGCACGCCTCACAAAACAATCACATTCCTGATTATGTCTCTTGCTCAGTTCATTGCCCACGCGGGCATGGTGTAGCTATTAGTAAGGCATGTAGCATGCGCGGAATAAGGGCGCATAAATCAAAACGCCGATTAAATCGATATTGCATCTCCGCCAAATAGCGGCCTGCATATTGACTGTATTTAAATGCATGATAAGTGCCAGATTGTGCCGTTTTTAAATTACCCAGCATCACATTCAGCCATTTAAATGCATCAATCTCTGTGCCAACCTTGCCTTTGGGCGCTTGAACAACTTGATGCTTAAATCCCAATTGCCGTACCACCTCAAAACCAAGCAGGCCGTCCGAAGTGACCGTACTCCCCAGTGCCAAAGCCTTTTCTGGCCATGGTTTGAGCGCTTCGAATGAAAAGCCTTGTACCGGATCAAAACGCAACCGATGAGGACGCCCATCTCGCATTTCAACCGCAGCCACAAAAGCGACCTTATTTTCAGATCCACGTCCACGCTTGCCACCGTGCCGCTCGCCGCCCAGATAAGCATCATCGATCCGAACATCACCACTCAAGGGTAGATTGACCTCTCGTTGTCTCATGGCCTCCATGAGCTTATGTTTCAGCAGCCATGCGGCTTTCCAGCTAATGCCCAGTTGCCGGCGCAGCGATAAAGCAGCGATATCTGTTTTTAATTGCGTCACCAGATAAATGGCCAGAAACCACTTAGTCAGGGGGAGTTGCGACTGGTGCATCATGGTTCCTGCTGTCAGGCTGGTTTGGTGCGCACAATGATCACAATCCCACAGCCGGGTTTTGCCTCGTATAAATGTGCAGGCATTCTGTCCATGGCACTTGGGGCAACGAAAGCCTTGTGGCCAGCGCGCTTTTTGCAATGCGGCTTCGCATTGTTGCTCTGTACCGTACAACTGGATGAACTCAGGCAAAGACAAGCCCTTTTGCATCTGGATACCATTGATTGACATGATCCACCCCCGCAAAGCAGAACGTTCGTTCACTTTACGCCGCACGAATAGCTAAATCAAGGGTTCCGGAGCAAGAGACATAATCAGGTTAGTAATTAAAAGCGCAAAGCATTTTTTGCAGCTTCCTCCAAAGAAGAAGTCATGCTACTCAATACTTTAACAATATTGTCGTATAGTGAATTAGCACGTCCAAATTTTTCAGCCAAAACTTGCACCGTACTTTGGATCTGTTCTTTTTGAGTGCTATGGGCCGTTTGCCAACTCTGAAAAATGGTATTATTTAATTTAGCTTCACGGGCATCCGCCCAACGTCCACTATTCATTGTATAAGCATCAGAACGAATAGCACCCGCCACACCATATTTCGGAGAAAGACTCATTGGAACCTTTGTACCGCTGTTATTGTAATTACTCGCCACAAGAATCTGCACCAAAGGCTCCAGATTAGGATACACACACCATTTTCTATCTTTCATCTTTACATATGCTGGACGTGAGCTCCCTAAAATATCTGCATCAGCAGCTAAACCCAACTCCTTAGCCCAATACTTTGCCTCTTGCTCTGTATCACAACTTACTAAGGCCTCGTTTTTGTGCTTTAACATAACGTCTAATAAATCATTTTGCAATGAATCAACATTAACAATCATATCAGTTGTATCTCTTGCTGAAAAATAACCAGCCAACTTGGTAATCGTTGTACTAAAATCTTTAAAAAAATCAGCATATTTACTAGTTGCATTCGCAAATATTTTTTGATAGTTTCCTTTTATATCGACCATATGGTCGCTAATCATCTCCAAAATTTCTCGATCACTCATCAACTTGAACATGCTGTCAGCGTTTGAGCGCAGCCCCCCCTCATGCTGCAATGCCCGCAACTCAGGCGGCAAATTATCGCGAAGGTAAGCGCTCTCAGCAGGCAGCTGGCTATACACTTCGCGAACATTCCTCTGCAGCACCTGTTCTGCGGAGGCTTGCTCCTCTAAGGCAACTTTTAGGCCTTCTGGCCGTACGGCGATATTGTGCAAAGCCTGCTCCACGCGAGCAACACTGCCCCCCCATGTTTCCACCCCGTCCAATTGCGCTAGCGGCGTATCGAAGACAGGATTTTCTATGTGCGTTTGCTGGCTTGAAAGTGAGGAGGCATTCCGCCTTAACTCCACAGCACTCATTATGGACATCATGTTTTCCATTTAAAATAAAAGCTGCACGGCACAAGAGAAAATTTCACTCCTTCTAGCCGTGCAAACCATAAAATCCGTACCTGACTTAAATTTTACTAGCCACCGCAGCAAACGCATCACGTTTACTTTGCACATAGTCACGCAACATGGCTTGCAATTGCTTCGCTAAATCTAAGCTGCCATTACCTACATCATCCGCATTTTTGCTCGCCTGATTGATTACATTCACACCTGCATCAACCATGGTGCGCAAGGCATCTTCATTCTTTTGTACAGTTTGTCCAGCCCCATCAACGAGAGTTCCTACTGGCAGAGTGGCAATCACTTGGGCTTGGCCAGACAACTTACCCGCACGACTTACTTCCAGTTGATGAGCCTCTTCATGGCTACGAACCATATGCATCTTAGACGCACTCTCCTTAGACAACGTTGCTTTAGTTCGAGGGGGCATTTCTGGATGCTGACTAAGACGCAATTGGTTTTTCTCTACCTCCAACTTCAGTCCATTCGCTTTCCCTTGATTATTTATCAGAGAATTTTTATGGGTCTGATGTGCTTTCACACCTTTGCCTAACGACACACCTGCAAAACCAATACTTACAGCAGCACTGCTAATGGCAGTTCCAAGTGCCGCACTACCAGACAAACGTTGCGAATCAGCCGATGCCTTAGAGCCATCAAAGCTCAATACGGTAAGCTTTCCCCCTAGATTACGTTCACTTGCACTTTGTTCCAATTGCAAAGCCTTCAGTTGTACAATTAAGGCGAGCAGTAAATCGCTATCCATAGGTACGCCGCGCATTTTGTCGCTGCTAAACAAGGTGTGTAGCGCAAAACTCTCATCTTGCGGGGCTTCCACTACGGCGTCTAAAGCGTCAAAAACTTGCTTAGTAGCCGCTCCATCCAGGCTCAACTCCGGCGCACGTAAATCAGGTGCACCTGCCATGATGCTGCTACGTGGAACGGCATGAGGTAACGCTGCAGCCTTTTCTTCAAATCCTGCACTCAGTTTCTTACCCTCGGCAGTCCCTTTTACATCAGCCACGCTTTTTAGTACTGCTGCGGAAGTAGAAAATACAGGGGAACTTTTAGCTGCTGAAATCGCTGTCGTCATACAATCACCTTTGAAGTAAATTACTGCTTAGGACAAAGCTGCCCTATTTCATTTAAAAAATATGCAAGGCTTAGGCCACACGTGTTCTTTGCGAAATAAATTGTGCAGTTGCAAGCTGCTGCTCACCCGCTATAGACATATGTTTCATCAAATCATCAACAACCGACATTTGCTCGCTCATTTGCTTAATCGCGTCAGTCATAGCCCGCTTGAATACATCTTGGCTAGCGCGGCTTAAAGTAATGTCAGCAAGCGCATCACTCGCATTATTTTTATGCACCCCAACGCCAATTTGACCGCCAGCCTGTATGCTCTGCTGAGCAAAACCACCGACTACTTGCGCCGTTTTTAAACGCGTGGCATTCAGCGCCACATCTCCAACGTTAATATGCGCGCGCTTAGCCAACGTCACTAAAGATTTCGTCACAGACTTACCTACCCCTTTAAGGCCTGCTTGGGCCGCTGCCGCAAACTGCTTAATGAGTGCAGGAATCATCTTGGAAATGGTATTTGATATTGCTGCACCAAATTTTTCAGCCACTTTTGCCGCCGCCCCCTTGCCAACTATCGCTACAAGAATCACCGCAAGTACCAAGACCGCCGCGGCAAGCACTGTTCCTACAATATCGGCAATCTTTTTATCCACTCCCAGACCCTGTAGAACGCCACTTATTAACTTAGTCAGCGCTTCCAACAAAGGCTTAATCACCGCATTCATCACCGGGTTTAACACTCGCTCAGTCAGGCTTTTTCCTGTAGTGTATTCAAGCACCGTGTCCAACACCATGAGTGCAACGCCAATTGCAGCCAATGCTAAACTGGCTCCACCAGTAAACAAGGCCCCCGCTACCGCAACAAGGGTCAATAGAGCCCCCAAAATTTTACCTACGCAGCCCATGACATAGTTAAGCTCCTCTGCTTTTCGCTGCTCGGCAGCAGCTTCCTCAGCTTTTTTTTCTAAATCCTTAACCACCTCAGCCTGACGCGCCTTCATTAATGCCAATTTATCTTGCATTTCTGTTTCGCTGGTTTGACCAATGATGTCCTGTAAGACACCCAATAGGAAAGTCAGCTCAGCCGCCCCAGTACGTAGCTGCCCCAAATTTTGCACAGCGCCCATACCCCCCTTCTCTTTGAATTGTGAATGCAAAGAAACAAGATCAGCCTGTGCCTGCTGTGCTTCAGAGCCCGCATTTAGCACCAACTGAAGCTGTTCTTTAGCGGTATTCCACGCTGCTTTAGCTTCACTCTCGACCTTTGTCAAGCCAAGCAAACCATTATCCAAAGCTTTAGAGGCATCGAGAATCATTGCTGCAGCTACAAGCGAATCTGGCTTACTTACATCACCCGAGAACGGCATAGCTTGGCCATATTTCTCAATAAAAGCCTTTTTAAGATTTTCCAGCGTATTTGAAAGCTCATTTTTTGCTTGCTCTCTATTCTCAACCGCAAGCTGCAAGTTAGCCTCAAATCGCTTTACTTGCTCCGCTGTTGGCTGGCGACTCGCCAGATCTTTTGCCTTCTCATGCAGCGTATCGGCCTTTGTTTGTGCCTCGCCAAGAGCCAAACCCATTGTCGCCAAAGCCGCTTCACGTGCATCCGCACTTTGTTTAAAAGCTTCCAATTTTGTCTTTAAGCCATTCACTGACATGTCTTGCATGATTTCCATTAATTGCGCCATTACCGCAACAAGTGACAAATCTGGCTCTGCTTGACGTTGCGCCACCGTCACACTTGGTGGCGTCAACTGTGGCGCTTTACTAGATCCAGTGGGTTTAGCCGCCCCCAAATCCATATCCGCACTTTGTGCCAGCAGCTCCATCTTCGCTAAAGAATCATGAATAGCACCTAACGCCTCCATCGGTCCATTGATCAAATCTGGACTGATCTTTAACGCCTCAGGATTCACGTTATAACGATTTGACTGAATCAGTATTTCGCTCATAATTGGAAAAACTCCTTCATTTCATTTTCAGCTTCATTTTCAGCTTCATTTTCAGCTTCATTTTCTGACTGCACATTTTGCATCGCCTTTAAATAAGCTTGTGCCCGTTCAGTTAATGGCCCCTTCGCCCCATGCAACAGCACCGTCTCAAAACACTGCTTTGCCTTACTTACCTTTTTCAAATGCAAATTACACTGACCCGCATAAAACATCGGGCGGTAATCATTTTTTCCTAAAGCAAAAGCAAGTGAATATGCACCAGCCGCCTTCAGATACTCTTTACGCATCTGAAAAATAGCCGCTAAGCCCATCGCATAGTCTGGGTCATACATATCGTACAAACACAAAAACCTAAAAAATGTTTCTGCTTCATCCAAGCGCCCCTGCTGATAAAACTCAAATGCATAGGCATAAATCCCCTCCATTACATTACTGGGAACACCCTGAATGTCTTTAAGTGCCGCACCATTGAGTATGGCTTCCCACAAGATCTCAGCAGCACCATCATCCATTAAGTCTTCATTCATACTATTCATCTTACTTTCCTTTAATCCGCCATTTGCAATAGGGCTGACGGTGCTAATTAAACCACGGAGGTATATTGCTCACTATTAAAAAACGACACTCCCCCTCTTCGGGAAAGTAGCTTAATAAACAACTACGTCCCCTTTTGCTTAAGGCGACGCTTAATACATACGAGGAGTTAATGTAAAAGACTATATTTCCTACTGACTAACATCTCATCTAGCAAACCTTCTTTAAACTAGCAAACACAGGTTGTAAGCTATACAAATCTATTTCACAAAATCACGAAATTTTCTCTGATTTACAGATGGTCTATTTAAATTGAAGAGTTAAACTGCAGACAGCAAAGCCCATATCCTTCATGTTTAACATGAGGTATCTGTTCTAATTTAAAACAATCAAAGTCTTTGAAATATATATTTTCATAAAAAAACGAAACCAAGAACAAAATCATCATCATTTAACGAGCGCTAGCGCCGAATGAACTTTGTTTTTTTGACCTGCAGATTTACATCTAGGAAGATGCCTTACATTGAATGAGGGATCTTGCTGAGCATATCCATACTTGCTCTCTTTTGTTTAGTCTCGATACCGTAGTAAGGGGACATTTATTTTTTACCTAGCTTTTACCATGCATAGTGGCACAGGTTTAAATTAAGGCAAATACCCCCTCATGCATGACCTTTATCATGAATCGAACGTAAGCGAATCCCCATTTCCTGCACGGGCCTTTTCGACTTCTAGTAACCAAAACAGCACCTTGTACACCTCTTCAACCAGCTCATAAGGCACAAAGGTATAACGCGTTGCCACTTTAAAAATGGCACGAGTTAAACGAATATCACGCACCACAGGTATCCCAATTTTTTCTGCATAAGCAATCACCGCACGCGCTTTTTGCTCTGTTTCCAGTACAGACACAAAGGGCAACGGTAGCGACTCCGTATCCATATACACACCAATTGCAATATGGGTCGGGTTAGCAAGCACAAACTGTGACTGCGCCACATCACTTTTTATTTGCTCGGACAACAACTCCTCATGCACCTCACGACGCCGTGACTTCACCTCCCTACTCACTTCAGCCTGCTTATGCTCTTGCTTTACCTCATGCTTTTCCATCTTGAGGTTTTTGATATACAGTAAGTAATCTACCCAGGCATCCATACCAATGATAAAAATAAATGCCGCCACACAATAGAACACAAGAATCACACCCGCTTTAACCCAAGCCGCCCCTGCCTCTGCAGTTGAAACATAGAGTTGAGCCAGCAGCATATGCCTTTGAAAAACCCAAAAGGCATAAGCCACTGTAATAGTTAGCAATAAATAGAAAACTGCCTTTACCAACTCTTTTACCGTTTTCATACTAAACAGCTTCTTAAAGCCAGAAACCGGATTCAAAGCACTAAAATCAATTTTGATTGCCTCAGTTGCAAACACAAGGCGGCTTTGCCATAGTGATGGCAATACAGTGGCAACTACGCAGGCCAAGATAATGGGCAAGGAGAGAGTTAAAAATGCAAAAACAAGCTCTCGTGCCGCATCCGCCGGAGGTGTTTTAAAACCCTTCTCAATAAAACCACAATACATTTCTACTACAGCATTAAAAGAGCGCGTTGCGGTAAAACCAACTCCTGCAACCAAAATACACAGCACGACCATGTCGCGGCTTTTATAAGATTGACCCTTTTTAGCCGAATCAAGTAGTTTTTTAGCCGTTGGCTTTTCAGTTTTTTCCCCGGCCATTAATGCCCACCCTTAACAAATAATTCATAACCAGCAAAGTCGCCCATCATCTTCATCATTTCACCCGGAAATACAGGACCGAAATAAATCATAAAAATAAAAAAGGCAATCATGCTCTTAATCGTGAGAGACACTGAAAAGGCATTCATTTGCGGAGTAAAGCGCGACAACAAACCCAGTAACACTTCAGACAAAATAAGCGTTAGCAATACAGGAGCCGCCAACATAAAACTATTTGCCACTAAGCGCCCTAAATAGGGGATCAAGGTTTCTAAACGGATTTCGATGCTATTGAGCAAACCGACTTGTTGATAACTATCTATTAACAGCGATAACAAGAGCTGCATACCGCCAGCCTCTAAAAAAATCACCCCTGCAAATAAGTTCAACAGATTGGAGGTTTCTGCCGACTCCAATCCATTCACCGGATCAATTGAACTACTGATAGTGGCCCCACGCGCCACATCGATATAAGCGCCAATCGCATGAAATACCCAAAATGGAAAAGCCACCATACAACCCAGAGCCAAACCAACTACAGCCTCTTTTAAAGCCAGTACCGCATAATCCCCCCCATTCACCTGAGATACATCTCCCCCCACTAAAGGCCACAATCCGAATATCAGCAGTAGAATCACCGCATTACGCGTTACCATATGTCCGAGTACGTTATTATTCAAAAAAGGCAAAAATAAAAAAATCACCGCAATCCGCGCGTAAATCAACGCGGCCGCCAACATATATTCTTGCCAGCGCGAAAATAACTCATACATCAACATAGGCTATGACAATCTGACCATATAAAATAATAGCTCAACATTTCCTTTACCCCTACCTCGCTAACAACAAATTAGTGACGTGGATCCAGGGCCAAATGCATCAATTCCACCGCATAGCTCAGTAGGTGCTCACCATACCAACCTGAAAACATAAATAGACACACAATCACGGCGATCAACTTTACCCCAAAAGGCAGCGTTTGCTCTTGCAATTGAGTTACGGTCTGAATCAAACCCACTAACAACCCCACCAACGTTGCCACTGCCACCGGAACCGCAGATAAAACGAGAGTCAAATACAGCGCCTTATTACCGGCATATACCAAATCATCCATATAACCTGTCCTTTATTTCTATTTCTGCTTTGGATTACCGGAAAGAAAAAACCTTTAACGTCAAGCTGCAAGATCGATATATTGCATGACCAGCCCCTTTACCAGCAGAGTCCAACCATCCATTGCCACAAATAGAATTAACTTTACGGGCACCGAAATCGTTACTGGACTCATCATCATCATGCCTAATGACAATAAAATGCTGGAAATCACTAAATCCACAACAATGAAAGGTAAATATAAATAAAAACCAATCTTAAATGCTTCCTTAATTTCAGTTAATGCATAAGCTGGCAACAGGGCAATAATGGCCGGCTCAGACTCTGGCTCTGCTATTTTTTGTGTATTTTTCTTAGCTTCGCCTAAGCGTCCTGCTTGTGCCTTTTGAAAAAAATCGACCAACTCCGGATCTGAATATTTTTTTAAATACGCACGATACCCACTCAGCCCACCATCCATGAAATTGACAACAGCCTCTACACTCTCCAGCTTCACATTTTCAGTTTTATAATAATCGTAGGCTTGCTGCCCTACTGGCATCATTACAAATACTGAAAGCAACAATGCAATGCCATTTAAAGTCATATTAGAGGGCACCTGCTGCACCCCCAACGCATTCCGAATCAATACAAATACAATCGAGAACTTAACGAAACAAGTGCCTGATGCCACTAAAAATGGGAACAAAGTAGCAAATGACAGCAGTGCAATAAGTGAAATATCATTCATTGAATCATGCCGAACGTATTAAGCGCTGAATTTCTACGCCCAAACGTCCATCGTCCAATTGCACTAATTCCCCACCTGCAAAGCACATGTTATTAATATAGATTTCAACATTTTTTTGTGCCTCTACCGGCAAATCAATCACATCACCTAAATCTATAGACTGCAATTGAGCCATGCTGAGCATTTTTTTGAATAATACAAAAGTCAATTCAACGGGTACTTTTTTTAAATCTAAGAGCTGATTTTCTGGCACAGGTACAACACCTATACTCTCCTCTTGTTCTGCGTAATCCTGCAACATTAACTTCTCCTCATAAAGCTCAAACGTAAATAGGGGATGAGTGCCACAACTCAATTGGCAATCGATTTCTTTAATTAATAAAACGTCTCCCAACACTAAAGTCGGGATGGTCTGATAGGCTAAGTAACTACGCCCTAAATTAGCGGCCAACTCAATTTTTACTGCGTTAAAATCAAAATTCGCACCAAGCGGGTGAGCTTCCTGCTCTAAAGCCTCCACAAATAAGCCCCCACTCAGCATGCTCACACAAGGTAGCGTATGCTCAACTAAAGGCGTACTAAGCAGCTCCAGTACCTCGATATGCGTTAAGTCAAGCCCATGCTCTGCACAAGTGAGTTGAGTTAATTCCTCGACCAATAAATTCCACAACAACTTTTCATCCACGCAGTGCCAAGCAATGCCAGCCAAGCTTGGCATACTGTGGCCCGCCCAAGCGTGCACATCCAACAGGGCAATCACGGATGCAACGCCAGCTAGGTCGCCTCGCAAGCGAATATAGCGCGCGGTGCCAAGCGGTAACAAAACAGCTTCGGTATAACCTGCACCACGCAAGCGAATCAGAACACGGCTTCGCTCTAAACTTGCAACATCTACCTTACGCAAACTACTCAATGGCATCATTCTTCATTTTCCTCTTCAGCTAATTGAGCACGTGCCTGTCTGCGTGGCATATCATCATCACGGCGCTCACTAGCCTCAATCCGCCAGTGCTGCGGCATATCATGATCCTCTCCATACGTTTGCAAGGTATGTTGAACCTTGACATCAGAGGGCACAAATCGCACATCACCAGCACTGAGCGTGTTAACGTTTACAAAGGCATCATTACCCCAACTTTTAAAATGATAGGTGAGCCCTTGCTGCTCCACAGGGCTAGGAATCACTTGCAGAACAGGAGCTGGCATAGGCCGTGCACCAGGATTACTAACAAACTCATAATGTGGGCCATTCAAATTTGGCTCCGGCAGCATCTGTAATGAGGCACTCGTCACAAGCTCTTGTGCACGAACAGGTCGCTCAGCCTGGCCCGCTTGTGATGTGCTCGCAGGCAGCTCGGAAGCAGAGTCATTTCCTACAAAAACAGGCAGAACCGCAGAAACCTTCGAGCCTCGTGCAAGCACAAGCGGCCCAACTATCTGCTCCTCCACTGAGGAAGGGGCCAGCATAGCCAGCTCTGACTGAGCGCCCACAGCAAGTGAACTATCAGGTACGCCCCCAACAACTGATGGCGTAAAGTGCTCCATAGCAGCTAAAACCATAGATTCAGAGCCAAGCTCTACTGAACTTGATGGACTATGCACACCAGACATCGTTACATTTAAAGCCGGACCGACACCTTTTGTCTCGTATGTGCCAGCCAAAGGCAGTGTAGGCGTAGAGGCCGCGGGCAATGCCGCAACAAAGTCCCTATCCCCTTCGCCAATAGACATCGGCACCTCAGTAGGTTCACTGAGTTGGTTTATGATTGGAAGAAAGGAGAATAGGCTTGATAACCCTCTTTCCTCTTGTTCTTGCAATCGACTGACTTTTCGCATTGATTGAGGCGTATTGTGCAATCGTTCCACGTCTAACCTCTTTGCCCCTACAACACTGGGCGGCACCACGGATGTCAATAAAGATAAAGTTTGAAGGGATACAAGTGCATCTTGTCCCCCAAGCGACTTCATTTCACCTTTAGCAAGAGGGTCTAAACTCAGGCATTTCCCACCGACATTCTGCTTTAGCTTATCTCCCAGCAAAGATGTTGATTCACCCACCCTTGCCTGAGGCAAACCCAGCACGCACAGAGAATCCAAGACTACAATTAGATTTGGAGCCCAAGAAAGGGGTAAAGCAACACCTAGATCTGCCGACGAATCCGTCTCAGACTGGGCATTGACACAATTAATCTGGCAATCTGGCGGTGCTAAATCCATGCCTAAGGTATCAAGTAACGGTGCTGGGTCTGTATCTTGCAACCCTTGAAGCATAATCTTCAAGGCATCGGCGTCGGCAAATTTAGCATGTGCATTGAACACTAGTTGCGCATGCGCACTCGCCAGAGCATCCCCAACGCCAGTACTCCGCTCTTCTAGACCTAGGTGTTTGCCACCAAGCGAGTGAATTTTCATTTACAGTGATTTCCTTACGATGAGCGCGACCCCCATCCTGTCCAATATCAAGCGAAAAATACCCAGTCAAACACCACACTTAAATGCAGAAAAATGATGCTTGGTCAGATCTCATTTGCACCAAACGGCACACCTCTAGAGACCACACTATTAAGGCCTAGATTATCTTCATCACCCCGGTTTAAATAAATGGGACAAGTACGATATCGTTACCTAAAAAAGGCATGACTCGTCAGTTTTATTACATAACCGAAGAACAACTGATGTAGGCTGCTAAATATGGACACCTTCAATGTAAGCCCCCAGCGCTCCCGTTCCATTGTGTACTTTAAATCTGGCATCCTGCATTTTTTCAATGTGGGGCCGCATCATGACTCATCAGCAGCGTCGGGCACTTTGGCTTGAACGGGTTCGGGATTGGCGTGCTAGCGGTTTATCGATGGCGGAATTTTGCCGGCGGCACGATTTAAAACGCCCCACCTTGGCGGCTTGGGTTAAGCGGGATTTGCCGCACGCGGCCTGTGAGCCGAGCGACTTCATTGCGCCCACCTCTGCGCCTGTGTCATCGGCAACACAGGCCCCGTTAGTACAATGCGCCACAGCAAATCCTACTCGCATGGCCACAACTGTGGCTGGCGCGCCATCGCCGGCATTCACGCTGGTCGCTACCGAATTACCCTTAAACGCCCATTCCGCCTCGATGTGTTTACTGCTGCCCGGTGGTGCGCGTTTGACTTTGCCGATAACAACTTCGGCCGATTGGCTGGCTACGCTATTGCGGGGTTTGCCATGATGCCCGCTTTGAATTCGCTGCATTTGATCGTCGAGCCGGTCGATATGCGCTTGGGCATTGAGGGCTTGTCGGCAAAAGTGCACGCCGCCTTGCAACGATCCCCTTGTGATGGCGCGGCGTATGCGTTTCGCAATCAGCGTAGTAATCGACTCAAAGTGTTGCTGTGGGATGCCACAGGGGTGTGGCTGCTGCAGCGACGTTTGCATCAAGGGCGTTTTGTGTGGCCGCAAGCTAATGAGGCGGCATTTGTACTCGATGCAGCGCAGTGGCAATGGCTGACGATGGGGGTGGATTGGCAACGTTTATCACCCCCCGCTTTGGGCGTACGTTTGTATTGACGCTGGGTCAAATAGGGGGCGATGTGTTGCCTTGAAAGCCTTGATTGATATGGTTTACAGGGACATAAACAGGCAAAATAACGGCATGAATCTCGCTGCCGAACTCGCCCACTCCAACTTATCGCCCGCTGTCCGCGCGGCGATTTTGGCGCAGGCAGAATGGGTTCAAGCGCACACCGATTTGGCTGTCAAAACCGTCGCGCAGGCGGCGCTGATTCAAGCCAAATCCTTACTGATTGAGAAGCTGGAATTTGAACTGGCCTATTTGCGGCGCATGCAGTTCGGTGCCAAGACCGAGGCGATGAGCGCCGAGCAGCGTAGCTTATTTGATGAAGAGTTCGAAGTCAGTGCTGCGGCGCTCGAAGCACAACTCGCCGCAGCGCGCCCCGATGGCGACAGCACGCCGGTGCGCCAACCGCGCATGCGTGCCGGTCGCCAAGCCTTACCCGCCCACTTGCCACGCACCCTCGTTGTTCACGAACCGGAGTCATGCACTTGTGGCGCATGCGGCAACGATTTGCTCAAAGTCAGCGAAGATGTGAGCGAGCAATTGCACGTGCAACCAGCGGTATTTAGCGTCATTCGCCATATTCGCCCGCAATACGCCTGCCGTCGTTGCCAAACCATGACTGCCGCGCCCGTTGCGCCGAGCATCATCGACGGCGGCTTGCCCAGCAACGCCACTGTGGCGTGGGTGATGGTGAGTAAATACGTCGATCATCTGCCGCTGTATCGGATTCGGCAGATTGCCGAGCGCAGCGGAGTGAATTTAGCCGAATCGACACTGGGCAATTGGGTAGGAACGACGGGTTGGTGGCTGCAAATGCTGGCGGATCGGCTGGTTGAGCGATTGCGGCAGGAACCTACGCTGCACGCCGACGAAACCCCTATCAAACAGCTTGATCCGGGGAACGGCAAAACCAAAACCGCCTATTTATGGGCGTATCGCAGCACGCCATTGAGCAACTGCGCGCCGATGATCGTGTTCGATTACCAAATCAGCCGCGCGGGTCAGCACGCGCGCGATTTCCTGCAAGATTGGCAAGGACAATTGATGGTCGACGATTATGGCGGCTACAAGGCGCTGTTCAAAGCGGGCGTCACTGAGCTCGCGTGCTGGGCGCACGCGCGGCGCAAATTCGTTGATCTGCACAAAGCCAATCAAAGCCCGGTGGCGTTGGAGGCGATGCGGCGGATTGCGGAATTGTACGCCATTGAAGCGCAAGCCAAAGAGGAGACGGTTGCAGAACGGCATGCGCTACGCCAACAAGTAGCCAAACCTAAATTGACCGAATTGAAAGCGTGGCTCACTGAAACCTTGCCAAAAGTGGCCCCGAACGGCGCGATCGCCAAAGCGATCCTGTACAGTCTGCGGCGCTGGGATGCGCTTGAGCGCTATGCCGACAGCGGCCTCGCGCCGATTGACAATAATCCCGTCGAAAACTGCATTCGGCCGATTGCGATTGGCAAGAAGAATTGGTTATTTACCGGCAGCGAGCGAGCGGGTCAGCGGGCAGCGGCGATTCAAACGCTCTTGGGCACGGCCAAACTCAACGGGCTCGACCCGCAAGCGTGGCTGACCGACACCTTAGAAAAACTCCCCACCTAGCCCAACAGCCGCATCGACGAGCTCCTTCCCTTGCGGGCGCTAGCAGAAAAATAAGCCTAGCGTTAATGGGATGACTGGGGGTTTACGCTGGACCGAATCACACATCACTGTGAAATTCTGGAAACGGGCAATGATTCGTTTAGGTTTAAACAGCGCAAAAAGGGACAAAAAACGGACTGACGAACTGGAAACATTTGGATGCTGACAGGTGGAAACTTTTGGATGCTGATTGACAGCCCTGGCTCTTCAGATCCAGCCAAGCGGCCGCCATCCCATGCAAGCGCAAGGCTTTGAGTTCAACACTCATCTCATGCATGGCTCGACTCCTCGTGGTCGCTGTCGAGCTCGCTCGCTGCACGCAAGCCGTCGTAACGCTGGGTGTTCGCCTGCGGTTCTTCTGCTAATTGCAGCTGCGTTTCAGCGCTAATAGCGGCCGGTGGGTCATTCAAGCGCGCCACCACATTCAGAATGTGTTCAATGCTGATGACACCTGACTCTAATACCAACTCAACTGCAACCAGTACCGCATCCAAACCCGCCACAGGAACCGTGGCCAGCACTTGCGCCATCACCTTGTCTCCCCCGTTACGTCGTAACAACCTTTCCTTAAGCTGCAATAAGGGCGCACCATTGCGTAAGGCACCCGGCTTACGGGCAAGAAGCGGAATATAGTGCAGCCAATCAAAGCTCACCTGCTGTTGCCCCGTCAGCCGCTGATGTCGGGCCATGATTTGATCATTCGCCACCACCACGACTTGCGTGGGATACAAGCGCACACTCACACGCTGCCGCGACCATTCACAAGGCACCGAGTAACGATTGCGCGCGACGGTGATTAAATAGGTACTGGAAACCCGAGCCAGATGCTCAACGTAACCATCAAACGGGGTCGGCATCGGCATCATTTCCAAACGCTCTTGCTCCAACATCTCGGCAATGCTCAGACCTTTGAATTCGGGATGCCTAAGCACTCCCCATAAGACGTGACAACGCTCGGCCAGCCACGCATTCAACGCTTCAAAGGTAGCAAACTTGATGCTTTGCGCCTCCAGCCAGATTCGCCGCCGACTATCTTGTACATTCTGTTCAACCACGCCCTTTTCCCTGCCAGAGGCCACATTGCAGAAGTCGGGATCAAACAAATAATGGGCGCACATCACCGAGAATCGGGCATTCACGATCCGACCTTTGCCTTTGAGCACCTTATCAACAGCGGTCTTCATATTGTCGTAAATGCCTCGGCGCGGCACACCCCCTAAAGCAGCAAAGGATCGGGTATGCGCATCGAACAACATTTCATGCCCTTGGCTGGGATAGGCCACTAACCAGAAGGCGCGACTGGCACACAATTTCAGATGGGAAACTTGAATGCGCCGATAAATACCACCAATAAGCAGATGCTCCTCACTCCAATCAAATTGAAAAGCTTCGCCCAAAGCAAATTGCAAGGGAACAAAACCCTGAGGGGTCTTACCGGCTTTGCCACGCCAAGCACGAACGAAATCAGTGACGCCACTGTAAGCCCCTGTATAACCCTCAGCCTGAATCTGCTCGAACAAGGCTTTGGCGGTGCGACGATTCTGCTTGGCGCGGAAGGAGTCAGCAGTCAGGGCTTGTTCTAGGGAGGCATGATAGGGAGCCAGTTTGCCAAGCTTACGCTGCCGTACGTATTGCGGCTCAGCCTCGGCAGCGGGTTTGCGAACCCAAGCACGAATGGTGTTTCGCGCCAGCCCCGTGCGCTTGGTGATTTCGTGCAGCGACAGATTATCGCGAAAATACATCCTACGGATTTTGCCCATCATTTCCATGGTGATCACCTTTTATCCTCTGCTCAAGAGTTAAGCAGAATAAGTAAAGCACCTAGGTCAATTTTGAATCGGCAGAACTAGCTGTAGTGGGTTAGTTTTCGGTCGGCGTCAACATGGCTGGCCTGCGATGATTTTGAAAGTCTTGCTGAAGTGCAAGAAACTGCAACGCAATGGCTTTGGACTTACAATAACGAACGCCCGCATATGGGATTAGGTGGCATCACCACGAAACAAAAACTGGCATTACATGCTTGACCTCTACTTTTAAGTGAGCTTAAAAATGGGGGATTACCCTGAGTAAGTTGGAATCCCTGAAACGGGAGTATCTCAACTATCCTGACACAGGGGGCAGCCCTCATTGTGGGGAATCACCTGTTTGGTGTGATCATCTGAATAACTGCAAAGCATCTGAGATGCGCTCACTCATGCTTGGCCAAGTTTGGCTAAAGGTTTTCAGATCACCTGCTTTTACGCAGATTTCCAGTTCTATACAAGTATTCAGAAGGGTATCTAACCCTGCCAATCCAAGACCGCCTTGGAGTTGATGTAATTCGAGTGCTAGCACAGTAGTATCCTCTCCTTGCAGGGCTGAATCTATTCGTTTAATTGATTTTAAGCTAGCTTCCTGCAACGCAACAAAAACATGAGGGGCAAGAGGCTGTCGCTCCGCAGGATCGTGAAGCTTGACTTGTTTGGGCATGTTCTTTGAAATGTGTTGGCGCATGGCCCGTGACAGACAGCTTAAGCTTAAAGGCTTTAGCAGCAAGGCATCTATTCCTGCTTTTAAGCAGGCTTGGTGTTCTTCTTCTCCGGCGTAGGCTGTCATGCCCACGATGGGGAGTTTGGCTCCTTGTTCCCGCAGACAGCGGGCCAAATCTAGTCCTCCCATTTCTGGCATGGATAAGTCAGTAAGGATTAAGTCGTAATGGGTTTCTGAATAAGCCGCCAAGGCTGCTCGCCCAGAAGCCACTATATCCGCAGCATAACCTAACATGCTTAGCTGGTCATACAGCAATGCCTGGCTAGCAGGATGATCTTCCGCTACCAAGATGCTCGACAATGGTGTTACAACTGACGTGGGTACCTGCCGTATCGGTTGCATTGCCTCTATATGAGTGGTGTTAAATGCCTCGCATGGAGGAGCATGTACACGTAAGCTAAATATACTTCCTTGCCCCAGTTCACTTTGTACGCATACCTCTCCCTTCATGAGCTGTGCTAGACGTAAGCATAGAGACAGACCTAGTCCGCTGCCGCCAAAGCTATGCTGAATGCTGGCATCTGCTTGTACAAAAGGATTGAATAGGATTTGTAGTTTATCGGCGGCAATGCCAATGCCAGTATCGGCCACACTCAATACATGTTGTTGAGTGTTTTCATCAAAATATAAAGTAGTAGTGATTTTGCCTGTGTGTGTAAATTTCAAAGCATTACTGAGTAAATTAGTAAGAATTTGGCGCACGCGCTCGCCATCAATCCAGTAATGGCCTAGTGCATTTGGTGCTATTTCATAGGCAAGTGCTATTTTTTTTGCGGTGGCCAGCGGTTCAAATAAATTTGTTAATTCTTGCACAATATTACTCAAGTCATAGCATTGAGGGGATAAATGCATTTGATGTGCTTCGGCTTTTGAGAAGTCAAGAACAGTATTTAATAAATCAAGTAGTGATTTGCTTGCATTACGACTCGCCGCTAATTGTTTTTGAGCCTCTTCAGGTAATGGCTGATAAGTCATCAATTCTAAATTACCCAATATTGCATTTAAGGGAGTCCTTATTTCATGACTTATGTTTGCTAAGAAATCTGATTTTAGCTTGCTGGCTTGCTCTGCATATTGCCTTGCTGCTTTCAGCCTAGCTTCAATTTCAAATTGCTCGGTAATGTCCTCCATGCAGCATAAAATAACATCTTCATTGTTATAACGTTGAAGATCAAAGGAGCACTTAAAATTTATTTTGTTATTGTTTAGTGATAGGCTGATGTAAATATTTTGTTTTGATGCAGTTATTTTTTCTTTCCATTTTGTAAATAGTACTTGCCACAGCTCTTCATTAGTAGAGCTGTTTGCATAGCTGGTAATACAATCATTAGCCATTATTAAACCACCAGTTTTTGCATGGATTAGACACAGTCCTATCGGTACATTTTGCATGATAACTTGAGATAGTTGTTGGCTTTCAGCGGCTTGCTTTGCACGATGATAAATTGGTTGTGTAAAACGCTTGTGGAGAAATAAAATAAAAAACCAAAAGCTGAATAATATAAATACCATATAAAAGAATAACTTAAGCAAAGTATCGCCACGGGCAATGAAAAAACTGCGCCAGTCATAGGAATATACTAGGCTCCATCCTTGATTCCCAATGGGGGTAGATAATTGAATTTGACCAAATTCACTATCTTCTTGTATTTCATTTTTATTTTTATGAGGTACTGGAGCCTTGTGATTTAATTTATCCCTCACTGCTGAAGTAGAGTTCTTTTCTGATTTTAATTCGTTTAGGACATCTCTTCCTTGTGAGTCAAGTAATTTGAAATTACCATCGTGCCTTTCCCATTGTAGGGTTTGTTTAAGTAAATCTATAGACATGATACGCCCCACTACTAAAAATACGTTGTCTTTTTCAAACGCAGGCATCCATAGCTCTAGCCCGCCAATAGGTAGAGATAAATTTCCTTCAAAGGGTATCCAAATACTCTCTCTGGATTTTTTTAGCTCTGTTTTTTTGGTTTTGTCACTTATTTGTGGCAATTGAGGGGCTAAGTGTTTAATTAGATCATAGGCTTTTATATTTGAAACTTTTCTTAGCTCTTGAGGTGAAGGAGCTGGCCAAGTGCCTAGAAAAGTAAAATCAGGTGAAAAAAATACACCGGTTGTTTCTGTGATTAATTGTGAGCTCGTAGTATGTACAGTTCCAGAATAAATAGATATATAGGTTAAAAAATCAAGCAAACCTTGATTTAATTCTTGAGTTTTATGATCTGCTATTACCCAAAGATTGCAGCCGTAAGCAAAGTCTGAATATATGACTGTGTTGCCTTTGCTATGGCATTTTACTTTTGTATTTAAAGGGAAAGGGGGGGAGACAGCAGCAAACCTCTCCGCCAACAATACATTGGTGAGTAGATTTGTTTCTCGGCGCTGAATCTCATATTGTAAAAGATGTTTTCCGTTAATTAGTGTTGAGCGGGCTTGGGCCATGTAATTGTCAGCAGTCCATTTCGTCTCAAGAATGACTAAAGTAAGTAGTAGTAAGCTAAAACAACCGCCACCAATAAAAATGGCAATGCGATAATACTGTCCCAGCAGTTTTAGTGCGACACTATTTTGTTGCCTGATATGTTTCCTTACGTTCAATTTAAGCTCCTTGCTGGGGTTTTTCTCTCTACTGGGGGGGAATGTCTTTTAATGGGATCCTCAAATACCTCGCGGAGCTCCTCTATTAAACTTGAACCTTACAAAAAATCCGGTTTATTGAGTGATTGCTTGTTGGTCTATGCAGAAGTTTGTGTTCTTTATTGAATTTCTCCACCCCTAGGTAACTTAAGCTCCTTTTGGGGCATCACAACGTCTAAAAGTTCATTTCCTTTAACTGGGCTAAATACTTCATCTGGAGCGCCATCATCTTTAGTGCGAAGCATTCGCTAATGCGGATTGCTGAGCTATAGCATCAAATGCATGCGAGTCTTGGTAAGCCGCTGATAGGGGGCTGACATTCAGACCGCTTTTGTTTTTTTGCCTTTATGTTGAATCGTTAGTGGCGACAATTGTTGGTGTTAAGGCACGCTCCGCACTCGAATACTGTGATGTTGCTTAGCCATATGGAGCGTTTGTCCATCGTGATCGGAAGCATGCAGCAATGGGCTACTCATGCCAAGTGACAGGTTTTGTTTTTTGTTGGCTGAACGGTGGTGCATATTGCTACCTTATAAGTTGTGTGCAGTTTAAGTCTAGATGACTGGCTTGCTTGGTTTTGATCAAGGACCTTTTTACCGAGGTGCACGATTTGACAGGTGTTTATGTTGTTGAACGGGGCTTGATGATTTGTAGTCTGAGTAAAATGTCATGTCTAGACGTTGATTGCGTTTCAATCCTATTTTGAAAATCTCTATAGTTTGGGGTGACTTAATGGGGTACCGGGCTCTCTTTATAGACGTTTCTTAACGCTTGCAAGAACGCCCACTTAGACTGGGCTGAGGAGTGAATGTAGCAAGATTTACGTGGTGTTGATAGCGTTGAATTTGGGACAAAACTTTACTGGAGTGGCCGCAAATCGTACTAGTCAGATTTTCCTGCTTAGGTGATGGCGTAATAATACAACTCAATCTTGTGGCGAATGGTTTTCCTACGAATTTAGATGGTATGGTGCAGCTGCTAATGGTCTTAAATAAATCTTGAGCAAGATTGTGTGGCTTAAATGAGTGAATACATTTTATTGGGTAGCACATTTTGCAGCAGTTATACAAAGAAATCGGTATTTTGCCGAGAGAGTTTTTGGAACGGAATGTGTTAATGAATAAGTTTAAAGTCTTTAGTATTGCATTTCTTTTGTGCGTAATGACGCTGGAATCGCAGGCTGATCCTCTAGTGAGTAAGGTGCAGGATAGTCGTGGGCGGATTGGATATGTTTCAAAAAATGAGAGTGTGCAATTGCTGCTTAATGCATTGGCAGCGGATATTAAAAAGCCATTTATATTAAGCCCCAAGGCCATGAAAAAGACGGTAACGGGGGAGTTTGATTTCTCGCAGCCGGTGCAGCTATTACATAAAATATCAAATCAAGTCGGTTTGATTTGGTATGACGATGGTGCGAGTTATTATGTTTATGATAACAGCGAGGTAAAAAATGCAGTGCTGTCTTTGCGTAATGCGTCGCTAAATAATCTTAGCGAATTTATGCGACGTACCGGCTTGCTTGATAAGCGCTATCCAATTCGTGGAGATGCAAAGAGCAACACGTTCTATATATCGGGACCGCCAGTATATGTTGATTTGGTCGCAAATGCAGCAGGTTATTTGGATGATTTATATAAGAATGTGGATCTTAATAAGCAAAAAATTGAGCTCATTCGGCTGCACAACACATTTGTAAATGACCGCTCTTTTGATTTGCGTAGTGAAAAAGTAACCCTACCTGGTATTGCTTCAGTGGTGGGGCTTATGCTGGCGGCCGATGGGGCTGAGCTCATTGAGCATCCCCGAGAAAAGCCCCCTGTAGGTGTTGAAGCCGCTCCATTAATTGCTGCTGGCCAAACTTTGGATGGCAAGACATTTAATACTTCGCAGGGGCAAGTGAAAATAGCTGCTTATGCTGAAACTAATAGTTTATTGGTAAAGGGGACCCGTGAGCAGGTAGATATTATTCATGGGTTGATTACGCAGCTGGATGTACCTAAGCGCCATATTGAATTGTCGTTGTGGATTATTGATATATCTAAAAGTAATCTGGATCAATTGGGCGTGAATTGGCAGGGAGCTATAAATCTAGGTAATCAAGTGGAGGTTGCCCTTAATGCGGGTAACATGCAATTAACTGGTGGAAATACATCTGTATTAGATGGGGCAAAATTTGTAGCGTCTATTATGGCATTGAGTCAGAAAGGTCAAGCGCAAATTGTTTCCCGCCCAATTGTATTGACTCAAGAGAATGTACCCGCCATTTTTGATAATAACAGTACTTTTTATACCAAACTTGAATCTGAGCGTGCAGTGGCTTTGGAGAGCGTCACCTACGGCACACTTATCAATGTCTTGCCAAGATTTAGTGAGGAAGGCGAAGAGGTTGAAATGATTCTAAATATTGAGGATGGTAGTGCAGCCTCACCTAGTAGTAATGGTCTAAATAATGTAAATGGCATGCCTGTAATTACACGCACTAAGATTAATACGGTAGCACGGGTGCCAAAAGATAAGAGTTTATTGATTGGTGGTTATAGTCTTGAGCATTATACAAAGACTGAAAGTAAGGTGCCATTATTGGGTGATTTGCCTTGGGTTGGTGGTGCGTTTCGCTCGACTAAAGAAGATGTAAAAAAAATGGTGCGGGTATTTTTAATTCAGCCACGACCTCTCGATACGGGGAGCACTTGGAATGCTCGACAGTTTATAGCCCCAAGTGTTTTGTTCCCTGATGCGGCTTTGGATGAAGTAGTTCAGTTGCTGAGACAATCCGTTGGAGATAAGTATGGCGGCCATTGATGGGGTTTCATTTCAACGTCATAGGTTTGAGCCAAGGCGGACGGAAGTTCAGGTAGAACCTGAGCAGGCGGAGGGACGTGAGCGGAGCGATCAAGAGTTGCTGCTGCTGATTCAGGACGATTTATCTGCTGTCCTGACTCAATTTAGGCGCCAGACAGCTTCTGATAAAAAATCTCAAAGAGTCTCCGAGCAATTTGAACGTATTTTAGAAGACGATGCAGAGCCCAAGGTAGCCAAGGTTTTTGCTTTATTGCGTAGCCAGGGGATGAGCCCCGAAGTGCTGCTGGCTTATGCACGTAGTTTATTTCCAGATGACAGTGATCTGGTTCTGGTCTTGCGCGAACTATTAAAAAAGCGTGCTCTTGAAACTGTGCACTCTGATATTTTGGAGCAGGCTCTTGAGCAGGCCTTGATGCACGCTGATCCGCAACGATGTCAGGCGGGGATTAATGTTGGATTAAAGGCAAAGTTGCACGGCGCACGTATGAATATCTGCCCAAAGGCGTTACGTGCAACCTATCGTGATTTCTTAGGTAGCGTAGAAAATGAGGTTGCGCAGTACGAGCAATGGGTGGAGCAATTTGGGTCACAAAAGCGTGGTTGGGTATTGGAATTTTTGGAGTCCGCTTTGATTTTTGATATTCAGGCACATGACCCAAGTTGCGCGAGAGAAGAGTTTGGGCGCTTGCTGCACCACACTGTGAAATTGAAGCGTGTGAAATCTAGCGAGTCTGAATTTATTGGTGCATTCAAAGGTCGGGATATCGCCACAAGGGCAGGGCTTGATGAGATGAGCTTATTGTCTTGGTGGTTTGATTTTGTGCGGCGGCCGTTTGAATTTGAGACCTCAGTCAGCCAAGCGATAGCAGCAAGTTTGTTGACATTTTCTATGGCAGATAAAGCACAATTGTTGCAAATGCTTTTAGCTTCAGTACGAAGTATTGATGAGCAATTATTTTTTGATCCTCAGAGCAAGCAGTTGATTCTAGATAAAATTTTAGACTGGGCCAGTGATCATTATGTTAGGGAGGTGCAGGTAGACCATCAAAAGCGTTTTCAAAATGGTTTGATTGCAGCTACTGAGTGATTTGAGGACATTTAATTGCTATGCATTGTCATAGGGGGCTGAACAAAGCTCTTCTTTTATCCACATTCTGCTTGTGCTGAGAAAGGTTGTGCTCCTAATGCATGGGGGATTGGGTTTGGTTTGTGTTTTAATTTTAAAAACATTTGGCCAAATCAATTAGAAAAGGTTAGGCATGTTAAAAAGAACTTGGGGGGCTTTGGCAACGCGGCCAGAGCTGATTATTTTGGCGTTGATCGTCATTATTATTGCAATGCTGATTGTCCCTTTACCGACAGTCTTGGTGGATTTACTCATTGGCGTCAATATTGTAATTTCATTATTGATTTTGCTGGGGTCGTTTTATATTGAAAGAGTTTTGAACTTCTCATCGTTCCCTTCATTGCTTTTGATTACAACGTTATTTCGCCTAGCTCTATCAATTAGCACAAGTCGCTTGATTTTATTGGACGCCGATGCTGGGCATATTGTGAGCACTTTTGGCGAGTATGTTATTGGCGATAGTTTGGTAGTGGGGTTTGTGGTGTTTGCAATTGTCACGGTGGTGCAGTTCATCGTGATTACCAAGGGGTCGGAACGGGTTGCCGAAGTGGCTGCCCGCTTTTCTTTGGATGGTATGCCTGGCAAGCAGATGAGTATTGATGCGGATTTGCGCGCTGGTATTTTAGATGCCGAAAGTGCAAAGGAGCGGCGTGCGACGGTTGAAAAAGAAAGTCAGCTTTACGGCTCGTTTGATGGGGCGATGAAGTTTATTAAAGGTGACGCCATCGCAGGTATTGTTATTATTTTTGTGAATTTTATTGGTGGTATTACCGTTGGTATGGTGCAACGTGGCACTTCGTTTTCTGATGCTTTGAGTGTTTATACCAAGTTGACCATTGGGGATGGCTTAGTTGCACAAATCCCCGCTTTGCTTATTTCGATTGCAGCAGGTTTTGTGGTGACCCGTGTCAATGGGGAAAGCAAGAACTTAGGGCATAGCATTGTAAGTCAATTATTTCAAAATCCATTCGTGATTTTAGTGACCGCTATTTTAACCCTTTCAATGGGAATGTTGCCGGGCTTTCCGCTTCCTGTGTTTATTGTTCTTTCGGGGGCGATGGCGTTTTTGTACTGGCGGCGAACTCAGGCAGCACAGGTACAAGCATCTTCAGAAGGGGGGGCGGCTACTTTCATTGATGAGCATGGTAATGTGGAAACCGATCAATCAACTCTTGATACGGGCAAGATGAGTGCCGAAACAGTGCCTCTTATTTTTGTGGTGGCGGAGCGCAATAAATCTTATTGGGTTAGTAAAAATATTTTACAAAATATAACAAATCGTTTTTTCCTAGATTATGGAATTCGTTTGCCTCAAGCGGTTGTGAGTTATTCGGCATCTGCTAATGAGGATAAGGTTGGGGTGTTTGTAAATGAAGTGAGGGCTGCCGAGTTTGATAGTCCATGTGGGCAATTTCATATTATGGATTATCGAGATGAATTAAGTCAGCTAGATATCAACGTAAAACTTATACAAGGTAGCGCACACTCCAGTGCTTGGGTGAGTGAAGCGGATGCGCCTCAGGTGGAAAAAATGGGCTATGCCCTGCGCAGTGATGTGGATGAGTTGTATCAAAATGTGGCGGGGCTGTTGGCTCGTAATGTGCAAGAGTATTTTGGTATTCAGGAAGCAAAAAATCTATTAGATGAGCTTGAAGGAAAATACCCGGAATTACTGAAAGAAACCTATCGACATGCTTCTGTACAAAAGATTTCAGAAGTATTGCAAAGGTTATTGCTGGAACGTATTTCTGTCCGGAATATGAAGTTGATTTTAGAGTCTCTGGCGAAGTGGGCTCCGAAAGAAAAGGATGTAATTACCTTGGTGGAACATATCCGCTCGTCTTTGGGGCGTTATATCTCGGATAAATTTGCTGCTCAGGGAAAAATCAGGGCCATTGTTGTGTCGCCAGGGGTGGAAGAGATGGTGCGCAATGGCGTGAGGCAAACCAATGCGGGAGTATTTTTAAACTTGGACCCAGCAGAGGCGGAAGAAATCATGGATTTATTTGCGGTGGGGCTAAATGGGCTCTCTATTGCGCATAAAGATATGGTGTTGCTGGCGTCGGTGGATATTCGACGTTTTGTGAAACGCTTGATTGAAAGTCAATATGGCGAATTAGAAGTATTATCGTTTGGCGAAATAAGCGATTCAATATCAATTGATGTTTTAAGGACGATTTAAGATGGATATGCAGAATTTAGATATTGCTACTTTGGTAAAGGCCGCGCTGCAGCATTTAGGTTTCCCTGGGGGCCTAGTTAAGGATATTGATGGACATTCGACCATCTGTTTTAATTTTGATAATGCACCAAGTATTTACTTGGTCAAGGATGAATATAGTGTGTGGTTATGGAGCAGGATCTCCGAATTTAATGAAAGTGCTATGGCCCAGTATGGTAGTGATTTACTAACACACTTAATGGAGCCACAAGCCTATTTGCAAATGAGGCAGCCTATGGTGGCTGAGCGGGATGGCTATTTGGAGTATCGCGGCACATTACATCAGGACTTTTTGCAATCTCCAGAATCTTTCGCCTTTTCCTTACAGAGTTTTTTTAATTCGATGTCTGATGCCCACGAGATTGTAAATCGATGAAATTTACATCGTTGTGGTGTCACTATGCGCATCCACATCACTTGCGCGGACCGATGATCGAGGCGCCTTTGCCTGATGTGTTTGTGGGGGAGCTGTGTGAGTTGCGCGACTCCCTTCTGGCTACTCAGGTCAGCGTTCGGGCCCGTGTGGTCGGTTTTAGCGGGGATCAGACCATGCTTAGTGTCCTTGGCTCTACAGCGGGCCTGTCGCGTCAGATGCTCGTAATGCCTACCCGTAAGAGCCAATGTATCGAAGTGAGCGATGTAATGCTGGGGGCGGTGCTTGATGCCAATGGCGACATTGTGGAGCGCCTCAGTCCTGAGCGTGTTTCTTGTGCATACACCCGTCAGATTGATGCTTTACCTCCGAGTTATTTGGAGCGGGCATCCATTGATGCCGTCTTACCAACAGGCATACGCGCTTTAGATAGCTTGCTTACTTGCGGCGTAGGACAGCGAGTGGGAATTTTTGCACCTGCCGGCTGCGGTAAGACCACCTTGATGAATATGCTTATTGAACACGCTGACGCAGATGTATTTGTGGTGGGGCTCGTTGGAGAGCGTGGACGAGAGGTCGCAGAATTTAGCGAATGGCTGCGAAATACTCAGCATAAAGACCGCACGGTTTTGGTGTACTCAACTTCAGATGCGGCCTCGGTAGATCGCTGTAATGCGGCACAGATCGCTACAACAATCGCTGAGCATTTTCGAGATGAAGGCAAAAAAGTCATCTTGCTTTTGGATTCATTAACTCGGTATGCACGTGCTTTGCGTGATCTCGCCTTGGCGGCAGGTGAAATGCCGGCTCGTCGCGGCTACCCTGCCTCAGTGTTTGATGCCTTACCTAAGTTATTAGAGCGTTCAGGCAAGACCCTGCATGGCAGTATCACGGCGTTTTACACCGTTTTATTAGAGTCGGAAGAAGAAGCTGACCCTATTGGAGATGAAATTCGCTCTATTTTGGACGGGCATATTTATTTGACTCAAAAATTGGCGGGGCAGGGACATTTCCCTGCGATTGACGTTTTACGCAGCAATAGTCGCTTGTTTGCACAGATCACTACACCAGCCCATCAGGCTCTGGCCGTGAAAGTGCGTACGCTTTTAACAAAGCTTGAAGAGATGCAGCTTTATGTAGATCTCGGCGAATATCGAGCAGGAGAAAATGTGGAAAATGACCGTGCATTTTCTTGTAAGCCTGCACTGTTAGATGTATTGCGTCAGCCTATGCAAGAGCACAGCGAGTTTGATCACACATTAAAGGCGTTACATGCCGCTGTGGCATAAGGGCCGAAAACTGCTGATGCTGTCTGAGCGAAAAACTCAAATACAGCAGCGTCTGTTGAGTTTGCAGAGGCAGGCGCTGGCCTCACAGGAAGCTCAACTGCTCGTTATTGAGGCTAGTTTGCAAAATGTGCAAACAACTCTAAGTGCTCAATATCTAAATGCGATTGCTGTGAGTAAAGCTCAATTGTTTGAGCAGCGTCGGCAACAGGCTGTGTTGCTCTGTGAAATCCAAAAATTACGCCTCGAGCATTTGCAATGCAAGCAGCAGTGTGAATTACTAAAAGAGCAACTGGGAACGATTCAAATCCGCTTGCGTGAGCTGGATCATAAGGCACTGAAGTTTGAACGTTGGACGAAAGGCGAAAAACAGCGTTGGAATCTGCAAGCGTTGAGTAGCGAGGAAGCAGAAGGGCAAGAAACAATGCCTTGGAGTGGGCGGTTGTATTAATTTAACAAGGTTCTGTTGCTAATTTGCAAGAGCGGATTAATGGCTTGGGTATTTGAAGAGCTGGGGTGTTTTATTTTGCTGAGCTATTTAAAAAAGGCGATTTTTGATAGTTATAAAATTGCATAGGCTATAAAATTTTATTTTTGGAAATCGACATGAAAATCAGTTTCCCCTCAAGAGTACTTGCAATTTATCCGAGAATACCCGCAGATCAGATTCAGCCATTAAAACGGATGAGCCATAATCGATAATTTATCAAGCATCTAAATGATGGCAAGCATGACGGGGACGCTTCACTTCATTCCTAGAGATAAAATAAGCCATGAGTGCTTATTAATTAATGCCCCAGTGAAAAAATGGCTTATCAACGGACACGACAAAGTACACATCAGGAGCCCCTAATTTATGTCATATTTACAGCCATTTCACCAAGTCGTTGGTGAATTACTCAGCCATTTGGGCTTTGACATCGGTGCTATACGCCCAGAGCAAGAAGTCATCAGCCTGACGGTGGAACAGCAATTTACTGTCCACCTGGCATGGGTAGACCAAGCCAGTTGGTGCCTGCTGGCCGAACTGGGTAGTAGCCATCCCGAACGGGACGGCCTGCTTTATGCGCAAGCATTGCGCCACAATCAAATGGCGGCGCAGCGTTGGCAACCGGTATGGGCGCTCGATCCCGAAGACCACTGGAGCTGTTGGTTACGCCTTCCCTTAGAGGGGAATGAGCTGCCGACGCTGATCGAGGCTTTTGACGTCCTGATTCAGCATGCCGAGCAATGGTTGGCCGTCGCCGACGTCGCCCCCAGTCATTTCTCCAAAGCGATTTAATTTATCTACTAGGGTTTTGCCATGGAGGGATGATGCCTTAATTGGGCATGCCCTCGTTTTTAAGGAGTATGTAACGTGCTATCATTTAATACGAAAATAAAGATTACTGAGTGTACAACTCAACAACTGAGTCAATTTAAATTAACTCACAATTTATCGCCCAATGCCAAGGTTGGCGTCGATAAATACCATAACGTTGTACTCTACAAAGGGCTATTTTATGCATTTCACCCAGTCCAAGCTTGTCGTGCTAAGATTTTAAACGCGAATAATCAAATTAAAGAAAATGATAATAGAAGATTAGTGCACGAGTCCCCTAGATTGCAACAGACAGCAGCACCCACTTTAACCAATGCAAACACATTTTCTCCGCAAGCCTTGAGTGTCGATAAGGGTAGTGACGATGTCACAAAAGTATTATCAAGTGTAGCCAATTTAAAATTTGTGTCTACCGCCCTGCAAGAAAATGCTAAAGAATTAGTGTCAAAAATTGATGACTGTATAAATAACATTCGTTCGGGTGCAGCAGGTGAGTTTATAAAGAATATAAGGTCATCTATGGCACCTTTTTTTGAGCAAGAGACAAACAGAAGATATGTTTTTCGTAAATTAAGTTTTTCAAGCAACACTGTGCAAGTGGCTATCTTGGAGGCAATAAAAACGCATATAGAAAACAATATTGATTCTCTATCTAAATCTAATCTAGTCGTGGGTGCTCCAGCATTACCAAATACTGGAAATAGCGCCCAAATTGCTCCGCAAGCCATAGTTGCGAATGTGCAAGAAAATAGATCATTAAATAATGAAGTCGTGCTTGCGACCACGGTATCAGCAGAGACTAATACAAAAGACATACCGCCACAGCAAGCCACAAGCGTATTAGAGACTGCATGGCCTAGCGCTCAAGGCCTAGATAAAAATGAATTTCTTGAGAAGATACACCTAGGTGTTGATGCGTATAGAAAAACATTTTATAACGGTATAAATTCTTCTTGCATAGCGGATGCATCCTATCTGGCGTATTATGCAAAATATAAAGAAGAACCCAAAGCATTGAGTACTGCAATTTCCGACTGGTATACAGTATATGGAGATAATCAGTTTGACTTAGATAATCACATTTTAATGAATAATATAGGAGAAGACGACCATAAAGTAGTTATTGATGAGGCGTATAGGCTAGAAGTGGATGTAGATATCAAGTCTTATCATGCCAAAAACGAGATGAAAGGTGTTAGAGAACAGCCGAAAGTAATATCAACCCAAGTAGCTATGTATGAATCTGACATTGGGAAATCATTTGAACATGTATCTTGTAATGCTAAGGTGGATGAAGTTGCTAAAATAAAGTTAGCACTAGATTCATACGAAGATGGATGTCTTGTATTAAGGAGAATGTCCCCAGATGCTCCAAATGGGCATTATAGTTTTTATCATAAAGATTGGGGGTTTATTACGGGTGGGATAAATGCATATAATGCCAGGCGTAGCGCTCTTAGTCTTGAAGAATTTATGCGTGATTTCCCTCGGGAATCTACCGGTCAAATTTTTATGTGGGATATGGATAAATTGGGTCTTCTTGCCGCATCGGCCCCTGCGGAAACCTCGGAACTAGCACAGGTAGTTGCACTTGCCCCTGCGGAAACCTCGGAACTAGCACGGGTAGTTGCACCTACCATCAAGAAAACCTTGCTACCACAGGCAGTTGCAGGCAAACCTTTTAAGCTAGATTTAAATAATGTACTGGGAAAGGACTCCGATGCTGTTAAGAAGTTAACAGAAATGCTGAATACGTACACATTTGAAACTGATGCTCAGTTAGATTTCTTTGTCAAACAAGGAGGCAAAATTGCTGATATAAAAGTTAGTGAATTGAATGATTTGTCTAAGAATAATATTGAACGAAAAATTGAGGTCATTAGAAATCTTTTAGGTGATGGTGGTGCTTATCTGAACAATTTCTATATTCTTGTTCACTAGAATGGAGACAGGGCTCACGCCATGTTCGCGGCCTAAATTGGGGGCGATTGAACTGGCTTCGGTTTGCTTTAAAATCGCAATAATCTGACGTTATCAATTTGCCCACGGCTTTCATGTAGAGCTCCTCAACCACTGCGAGAAAATTCTACCGGTAATTGTCAAAGTATTTGAGATGTTTTTACAACTTAGGCTACTTTCGGAAAAAACATACAGGACTATTGAATTTGTGTGGCTTAGGCACATTGAAGCTAGGTAGTAAAAAGTGAAAAGTTGCGTTAATTGTCAGATCAATGAGGGGTAGCATGTTGCTACTTATGGGCCTGTAGCTCAGTTGGTTAGAGCAGAGGACTCATAATCCTTTGGTCCACGGTTCAAGTCCGTGCAGGCCCACCAATAAAATCAACGGCTTACGCAATCTATGCGTAGGCCATTTGATTTTGTGGATCAGAAAAAGTACATTTTCAGTACAGTAACGATCCGCGAGACCCAAATGGCTACCTTTACGAAGACCCCTGCAGGGGTAATCCCCCCATTTTTAAGCTCACTTAAAAGTAGAGGCTAGGCATGTAATGCCAGTTTCTGTTTTGGGGTGATGCCACCCAATCCCATATGTGGGCGTTCGTTATTGTAACTCCAAAGCCATTGCGTTGCGGTTTCTTGTACTTCAGCAATACTTTCAAAATCATCACAAGCCAGCCATTCATATCGAACGGTGCGATTATAGCGTTCAATATACGCATTTTGCTGCGGGTTGCCGGGCTGAATATAGGCCAATTCAATCGATTGTTGTTCTGCCCAATTTTTTAATATGTAACTAATGTATTCAGGGCCATTATCAGACCTGATTCGTTTTGGTTTACCACGCCATTCAATAATTTGATTCAGGCTGCGTATGACGCGTTCTGCTGGCAAAGAGAAATCGACTTCAATGCCCAATCCTTCCCGATTAAAATCATCAATCACATTAAATAGGCGAATGCTGCGGCCATCGGCCAATTGATCGTGCATAAAATCCATCGACCATGTTTCATTTTTTGCCTCTGGTACCGCTAATGGCTCTGGCGTTTCGCGTTCTAAGCGCTTTTTAGGCTTAATCCGCAGATTTAACTCTAAATCGCAGTAAATCCTGTAAACCCGCTTATGATTGTCAATCAGCGTCCAATACTTTCCACCCGTCAGCGTCCAAAAGTTTCCAGTTTGTCAGCCCGTTTTCTGCCCCTTTTTACGCTGTTTAAACCTGAACGAATCATTGCCCGTTTCCAGAATTTCACAGTGATGTGTGATTCGGTCCAGCAGCGCTGTCGTCATTTTGGCGTCACCAAATACCGTGACCCATTCGCCAAATGACAGGTTGGTCGTGATGATCAGGCTCGTTTTTTCGTACAGCTGGCTAAGCAAATGAAACAGTAAAGCGCCACCCGAAACAGGAAAGGGCAGATAGCCTAGCTCGTCCAGAATCAGCGCATCAATCTGGCTGAGCTGACGTGCCAGATGGCCGCTTTTGCCCAGCGACTTTTCTTTCTCCAGCAAATTCACCAGATCCACTGCATTGAAGAATCTCACCCGCTTGCCCTTGTGAATCGCAGCAACACCCAGTGCTGTGGCGAGGTGGGTTTTGCCCGTGCCGGTGCCGCCAACCAGAATCAGGTTGTGCGCATGCTCCATAAACGCAGCAGTGGCCAGTTGCTCAATCTGGGAGGCGGCCAAGGGGCTTTCTGCCCAGTCAAAGCCCAGCAGATCCCGGTGAATTGGGAAGCGGGCTGCTTTGAGCTGATAGCGCAAACTGCGTACCTCCCGATCAGCCGTTTCCGCAGCAATCAGATGATCCAGCCAGGCTTCTATCGTGGCCGGTTTTCTGGTTTTCTCGGCCTGCCATTCCGCCCAGGCCGCAGCCATACCATAAAGCTGTAATTGCTTTAACTGCAAACTACGATCAATGCAGGACATGTTGGGCTCCTCGCAGATCGTCATAACGGGCGCAGTTGGCTTGCGGGGCATGCTTCAGTTGCAGCTGATCCGGCAGATTCAGTACCGCCGGCTGGGCGGGTGCTATCAGCCTGCGCATTTCATTCAAGACCACTGCTGCGGTCACCACGCCATGTTCCAGCGCTAATTCACACGCCACCTGCAAGACATCCAGCCCCGCTGTGCGGGCCATCTGCAGCAGCTCAACAAAGGCCCGGTCGCCTTTCGGCTGCTTTAGAATCCGATCCCGCACTTGCTGTACCGCGGGTGGTAATTCCCATTGCACAAACGGCGCACCATGCCGCAAAGCACCCGGCTTTTTTTCCAGAATGGGCAAATAATGCCAGGGATCACAAATCAGCTGGTCCCGGCCAAAGCAACGCGCATGCTGAGCAACCTGGATGGAGTTCGCCACAATCTCAATGTGCGTGGCCCGGATCCGCACCGATACCGCTTTGCCCGCATGGATAGCGGGGACGCTGTAACGATTCCGGTCCACACACACCAGGCAAGTGCTGGAAACACGCAACATGGCTTCGACATAACCATCAAATGCCGCCGACATGGGGCGCAAAGCAGTGCGTTCGGACTCCCAATGGCTGGCAATGGAGCCCTCGTAAACCGGATGCTGGCGAGCGCCTAACTCCCGGCAGCGCTGGCTGAGCCAGGCATTCAGTGCCGCAAAGCTGGCAAACCGGGCCAGCGGCGTAAACAGCCATTCGCGGATATTGCCCACCTGATTCTCAACCTGCCCCTTCTCCCAGCCTGATGCGGGTGTGCAGGCCACCGGCTCAAACAGGTAATGATTGGCCAGCACCATAAACCGCCGGTTAAATTGCCGCTCTTTGCCGACCAGAATCGTGTCGACAACCGCCTTCAGATTGTCATACACCATCCGCAATGGCACGCCACCGAAGAAGGCAAAGGCCCGGTCATGCGCATCGAAGACCATTTCCTGCGTTTCCCGGGGATAGGCCACTACAAAGCACTGCCGGCTATAGGTCAGGCGGAAATGCGCCACTTTAATGGTCTGAAAGACGCCATTGATTTCGACCTGTTCATGGCTCCAGTCAAACTGGCACACCTCGCCCGGCGCAAAAACTAAGGGCACAAAGGCCTGCTTGCTGCCGGGCGCGGCGGCGCTGGACTTCCACTGTTTCACGAAGCGCTGAATGCTGTCGTAGGCCCCGGCATAGCCCTCGGCTTGCAAGCCTTCAAAGAGTCGTTGAGCGGTTCTGCGCTGTGTTTTGGGCAGGTGCCGTTCAGTTTCCAGCCATTGCTCCAGGATGGATTGAAACCGGCCGAGTTTAGGCTGGGGTTGCCGGGCACGCTGGTAGGCGGGAGATGCGGTGGTTTTAAGGTGCTTGCGCACGGTAGGACGGGAGAGTTTAAGGTCACGGGCAATGGCGCTGATACTTTCGTGACTAATGAAATGACGACGCCGGATTTCGGCAATGATGTCCATGGATAACACCCCAGGTTTCTCCGGCGAAATACCGGATGGTTACACAACCGGGGTGGAAACTATTGGACGCTGTTTACCCCGGAAACCTGGAAAGTTTTGCACGCTGATTTACAGTCAGTGCCTTCGCCACACCGGTAAAGCACTTTTTGGCAAAGATCAATGAAAGAAGAAAGCCTGTTTGCGTTGTCTTGGCTGCAATGAGCTTCTTGATGAACTCATGAAGCGCTTTGCCTTCAACCTCTTCGATGGAAGAGAAGCGGCCAGCCAAGCTCTGCGCTAGATTGTGAGTTTTATTCTTTGATTTTTGGTCGCCGCCATGAAGGGCAATCACGCAGTCGTTGTGCCCCAGCAGCCCCATTAGCGCGTAGTACTGTTTTTGATTGAAATTTTCAGGTGTGGAGTGGATGACCTGTCCTGACAACAGTAGACACACCCTCCTCAAATCCCAGCCGCTTGCCTGCTAAATTTTTGTGCAAACGTGACCGGGGATAGATTGCCCAAGCGCGTGTGGCGCCGTTGGCGATTGTAAAAAATTTCGATGTATTCTCGAATCGATGCTTCTGCCTCAAACCCGCTGCAGTAACGGTGATGATGCACCAGCTCATTCTTCAAGCTACCCCAAAAGCTTTCCATCGGTGCATTGTCGTAGCAGTTCCCTCGCCGCGACATCGATGCCTGCAAACCAAACTGCTCAATCAGCTTCCGATAGCGATGCGAACAATACTGGCTACCTCGATCTGAATGCAGGATTAGGCCAGCTTGCAGCCGCTTCCATTTCACGGCCTTCCACAGCGCTTGGCCGACCAATTCCTGAGTCATACGTGACCCCATGGCATAGCCGACGATCTCACAGGTAAAGACATCCTTGATACCCGCCAAATACAGCCAGCCTTCACCCGCCGGAATATAAGGGTGAGTAGACCGGGGGAATTTCACCCCCAGCCCCTCGCAGAACCGGACGTGAGCCTCTCAACTCATCCGGCTCCCATCATCCAGCCTTCGGCACAAATCCCATTTCCCAATGTACAAATGCGTTAGGAAACGCCTGCGCAAGTCGGCCAAGTGCACGCCATGCTCGAGTTTTATGCCGGGCAAGATGCTTGTACTTGCGCATCAACCAGCGCACCAGATAGCTATTCATGTGCTTCCAAATGGCCGACATCGCCGAGGCATAAAACCGACCATAATAACGCTGCCAGCCACGCAACACTGTGTTAAACATCGCCGACAGGTCGTCGAGTTTGCAATCACATTTCAATTGCAAGTGCCATCCCCGTATCGTCTGTCGCATTGCTTTGAGAGCATCACGACTGACTGCCGGTGAGAAATTCACATAAACTCGGCCATACTTATCCACCGCCTTACGCGGTCGAAACGTATAACCCAGAAACGTAAACTGCACGCAGTCGAACGCTTGCTGCCGATTAATATCCTGACAGTAAACGATCTTGGTTTTCTCTGGATGTAATTCAAGCCCACACTGTCGAAATCGCTCACCAATCTTGTCAAGCGCAAATTGTGCTTGCGCCAAACTCTTACAATGCACCACGCCATCGTCAGCGTAACGACAAATCCGTACGCTGCGCAGATGCTGTTTAACCCACACATCAAAGGCGTAATGCAAAAATAAGTTGGCCAGCAGCGGACTGACTACGCCACCTTGCGGTGTACCGCGTGTTCGCGCCAGAATTTGACCGTCTGCAGTTTGCATCGGCGCTTTAAGCCAACGCTCGACATACAGTAAAATCCATGGCGTTTTACAGTGCTTCTTAAGCGCACGCAGGAGTAAATCATGGTCGATGTTATCGAAAAGCCCTTTTATATCGAACTCCAGAACCCAGTCGTACTCCCAATTTCGCCGCCTTACCAAGGCAATCGCATCGTGCGCTGAGCGCCCGGGACGATAACCATAGGAATTGGGGTGAAATAGTGGATCAAGCTCTGGCTCAAGCAAAAGCTTGGCCGCAGTTTGCGCCACCCGGTCTGCCACCGTCGGTATACCCAGCATGCGTACTCCCCCTGATTTCTTGGGAATCGCAACACCTTTGACTGCCGGCGGGAAATAACTACCCGAACCAAGCCGATTCCAAAGTTTATACAGGTTGTCACTCAAGTTAGACTCAAATTGTGCAATCGACTCCTGATCGACGCCAGCGGCTCCGCCGTTGGCTTTTACACGTTGAAAAGCTCCCCAGATTAACGCTTTGGGAATGTCATAAGGCTTGGTCATGGCCGAGTACTCCTCCCACTTGCGTGGTTGACACCCAACCAGACCGGGATGACGCAGCCCCTTCGCTCCACCGCCATTACAGCGGTTTCATCACTACTACGAGCTGCTCCGCCCCTTGGTGGCGCATCGCTACTATCAGCCTCGCCTTGTCGGCTTGTGCTTTTCGCTTGCCATCGCCACCGAAGGTTCCCGCAGTTCAACATAAGAGCCCGGATTACGCTGACGCTGCCTCTATGCCGGACACCGCTTGACCCGTAAGCAGGTAACGGCCAAGCTAATCCCGGAGCAACATCACTCCCCGGTTTTGATGTCATCTGAACACTTTCGACACTTGAACGGCAGTTCACGGTTGTTCGCCTTCATTAATCCATACCTGACGCCTCAACGGACGCCTTTTCCGTAACGCTCACGACACAAGCTTTTGACTTGTGCCGCTTACGGTGGTTTGCCACCTGCTCCTGCAAGCCGATGGCGAGGGGCCATACCCTCATCTCTTACGCCGCTTGCTGCGGCACACTGATGTCACTCACCCAGACTTGGTTCGGCTCAGTGGGTTTAAACTATTGATTCAGCAAGTTATCTGCGATCGGCAGAGTGTGGTTTGAGTTCGTCGTCGCTTTGAATTTACGCTTTTGGATGCAACGAATACCTTCTTCACGCCTCAGCCGGGCGATCCGGTCACGATCCGCTTTAATTCCTTCTTCTGCCAGTTCCTCCTGCAAGCGCTTGGCGCTATAAGTCCGGCGAGTCCTGTTGTGTGCGGCCCGAATCTCTACCCGTAAACGCTCATTCTCCAGCGTGCGGCGGCAAGGTGGCCGTTTTTGCCAGGCGTAAAAACCACAGCGAGACACCGCCAAAGTCTGGCACAACAGTTTGACCGGATATTGAGCTTGCCATTGCTTCACGAACGCGTACCGGGCAGTGATTCCCTGGCAAAGTACGCCGTCGCTTTTTTTAGGATATCGCGCTCCATCCGGGCTTCGGCCAGTTCTTTGCGTAATTGCCGAACCTTAGCCATCAAGTCAGAGGCATCGGGCATCCCGGTCTGCGCGGAGGTGGTTTTGTCTGCCTTGCGGGCTTGTGTGACCCAATACGCCAGCGTGCTCTGCTTCATATTCAAACGCGCAGCAGTCTCGGCCACCGAAAACCCCTGCTCAAACACCAGCTTGATCGCTTCCGCCCGAAATTCCGGCGTATGGCTTTGCGTTATTCTTTTGCTCATTTCTCACTCCTGTTGGCTCAAAGTTTACCAAACAAGCGTGTCTACGGAATTCAGGCTACCTCAAAATAAGCCTAGCGTTAATGGGATGACTGGGGGTTTACAGTAAACGTGATCTTGCCACTCCCTGAAATCAGATAGACGTTTCCCACATTATTACCGGAGCTGCCACCGGCTTCTCATATTTCGCTGCTATTTTCGCCAGCGTAGCATCGAACTCAATTAGGGAGGCTTTGCCGCTCTTTCTGGCATATGGCTCTACGATCTCCAGCAGCTTGCTGTGCACATAGTCAGCGTTCGATTTTATCTGTTCTGGTGTTTTACAATACTTAGGAAACTTGCTATTCACAGGAATCATAATGCCATTTGCTATGCCGTTGGCGCCAGCCGCTGTGGGAGTCCATATGCCGTTCTTTTCACTGCAGGACAATCCCGCCTTATGTGCTGCCTCGCCAATTTCACGGAAATAATCCTCAGGAATCGCTTTGTGCCCTTGCTCTAGCAGGCGCTGACAACATTGATCTTTTGCACGACTGTAGACAGCGGCAAGACTCATTTGGACTGTTTGCGTTACAGTTTCAGGGTCTTTAACCGCATCTTTCGCCAGTTTTTTCTGAAATTTTCCCAGCTCGGCCTGTAAGGGTTTTGTTACAGGTGAAAGAGGAGCAGCCTTGTGTGGCTTCTTGGTGAATGGCGGCGCTGATTGAGAGCGAGTTTCTTTCTTCTCTGGTGACATCTCGAATGTGCGTCCTCGGTAAGAAACTAGGGTGGGTGTGCTGGCATCCAAGTCATTATGGCTAAGACTGCGGAAAGTTCTTAAAATTGCACCAGCAGTAATTTTCGGGAACGGCATGGTATTTCCTTTACGATGAGGTGAAATGTTAGATCAATAGACTGAAGTCAGGCGCAACCTGGGGTTTTCTTCAGGGAATTGATGGTGTGTAGATGCTGTTAGTAGTGTTTCAGAAAGTGCCAGTACTTCATCAAATGCGCTCAATAAGACAGATAAATCAGCCGCTGGTAGTGATAACTTGAGCCAGCAGACAAGCTGCTGATCCTCAGTGAGCGAGACGATGGGCTGATAGTTGTCAGAACTGATCTGATTGTGTTTCAGGCAAAGATGGCTGAAGGCTAGATCTTCCTCTGGATAGCTGCCAAGATTGGCTTCCAGTAGCAAGGTATCCGGTGCAATGCTTTCAAAATAGATACTATAGCTGTCATCGATCAACAGCCCAACTGGGCCGCCAAGCATGGCATCCTGATCGACAGGAAGCTCGAGGTATTGAAATAACTCGCAGATCAGCTGATTACATTGTTCGGATGGCATGTAAGTAGTATTCATCTAAGATAGCCAGCTTGTAATTTATTCATATAAATTGGCTGGGGCGTCATACATAGATTTTCCTGATTATGTCTCTTGCTCAGTTCATTGCCCACGCGGGCATGGTGTAGCTATTAGTAAGGCATGTAGCATGCGCGGAATAAGGGCGCATAAATCAAAACGCCGATTAAATCGATATTGCATCTCCGCCAAATAGCGGCCTGCATATTGACTGTATTTAAATGCATGATAAGTGCCAGATTGTGCCGTTTTTAAATTACCCAGCATCACATTCAGCCATTTAAATGCATCAATCTCTGTGCCAACCTTGCCTTTGGGCGCTTGAACAACTTGATGCTTAAATCCCAATTGCCGTACCACCTCAAAACCAAGCAGGCCGTCCGAAGTGACCGTACTCCCCAGTGCCAAAGCCTTTTCTGGCCATGGTTTGAGCGCTTCGAATGAAAAGCCTTGTACCGGATCAAAACGCAACCGATGAGGACGCCCATCTCGCATTTCAACCGCAGCCACAAAAGCGACCTTATTTTCAGATCCACGTCCACGCTTGCCACCGTGCCGCTCGCCGCCCAGATAAGCATCATCGATCCGAACATCACCACTCAAGGGTAGATTGACCTCTCGTTGTCTCATGGCCTCCATGAGCTTATGTTTCAGCAGCCATGCGGCTTTCCAGCTAATGCCCAGTTGCCGGCGCAGCGATAAAGCAGCGATATCTGTTTTTAATTGCGTCACCAGATAAATGGCCAGAAACCACTTAGTCAGGGGGAGTTGCGACTGGTGCATCATGGTTCCTGCTGTCAGGCTGGTTTGGTGCGCACAATGATCACAATCCCACAGCCGGGTTTTGCCTCGTATAAATGTGCAGGCATTCTGTCCATGGCACTTGGGGCAACGAAAGCCTTGTGGCCAGCGCGCTTTTTGCAATGCGGCTTCGCATTGTTGCTCTGTACCGTACAACTGGATGAACTCAGGCAAAGACAAGCCCTTTTGCATCTGGATACCATTGATTGCCATGATCCACCCCCGCAAAGCAGAACGTTCGTTCACTTTACGCCGCACGAATAGCTAAATCAAGGGTTCCGGAGCAAGAGACATAATCAGGTAGATTTTTAGGCATAATTAATTCCTTTTAAAAAGCGTATTGAAAAACTAACTATTAAAAAAATACAATCAACATAAATAAAAAGTTTTTAATTACGCCTAAGAAGTATAAGCAAGTCAAATAAAAGCAAGCAATGAGACGGGTACAATCTTAATGTTGTAGTGGTGCAGATTTGTACGGTAACTCCACGGTAATCCCCCCGTTTTTAAGCTCACTTAAAAGTAGAGGCTAGGCATGTAATGCCAGTTTCTGTTTTGGGGTGATGCCACCCAATCCCATATGTGGGCGTTCGTTATTGTAACTCCAAAGCCATTGCGTTGCGGTTTCTTGTACTTCAGCAATACTTTCAAAATCATCACAAGCCAGCCATTCATATCGAACGGTACGATTATAGCGTTCAATATACGCATTTTGCTGCGGGTTGCCGGGCTGAATATAGGCCAATTCAATCGATTGTTGTTCTGCCCAATTTTTTAATATGTGACTAATGTATTCAGGGCCATTATCAGACCTGATTCGTTTGGGTTTACCACGCCATTCAATAATTTGATTCAGGCTGCGTATTACGCGCTCTGCTGGCAAAGAGAAATCGACTTCAATACCTAATCCTTCCCAATTAAAATCATCAATCACGTTAAATAAGCGAATGCTGCGGCCATCGGCCAATTGATCGTGCATAAAATCCATCGACCACGTTTCATTTTTTGCCTCTGGCACTGTTAATGGCTCTGGCGTTTCGCGATCTAAACGTTTTTTAGGTTTAATCCGTAGATTTAATTCTAAATCACAGTAAATCCGGTAAACGCGTTTATGGCTCCAGCGCTTTTTCCTGACATTGCGCAGATGCAAAAAACAAAGGCCAAAGCCCCAGTTGCGATGCGTTTCCGTGAGCTGGACTAATGAATCAGCGATTTGGGCATTTTCTGCATCCAGCTTACGAATATAGCGATAGCAAGTCATGCTAATTGCAAAGCTGGCGCAAGCCGCACGAATAGACAATGCCCTGGTTTCAACGGCCCAGTGAGCCATCTCGCGACGCTGAGATGTTTCTAATGATTTCTGACATGGCTTCCTTAATGATATCCGCCTGCATTTGGGCTTCGATATACATCTTTTTAAGGCGCTTGTTTTCATCCTCCAGCTCCTTCATTCGCGTCATCATCGAGACGTCCATGCCGCCAAACTTAGCGCGCCATTTATAAAAAGAGGCAGAACTCATGCCGTGCTCGCGGCACAGATCGGGGACGGTTGAACCGGCTTCGGCCTGCTTTAAAATTGCCATAATCTGGCTGTCAGAATAACGTGCTGCTTTCATGTAGAGCTCCTCAAACACTGCGAGAAAATTCTACTTAAAAATGAGCTGGTTTTGTGGGGGATTACCGTTGCTGCAAGGCCAAGATGCATCACGATCAGTAACATCGATAAGCTACTCGGCCAGATTCGCCCATATATGGCTTGGCCAACATGGTGGCGCTGGCCATGTGCGGCAACTTGATTTAGCCAGCAAGCCGCTTGCTTGAAAAGTGATGAGATTGAAATACAAAAAGAGCTTAGGGTGCGCCAAATTGCTGCGCCCCCTAAGCCCCACCTGCAAGTCTGCTCGGGCTAAACCTTACTTAATCAAATGCCCAAGGAAAGCATAAGCAAAGCCAAAGTAAATAAATACGCCGAGTAAATCCATGATTGAGGTAATTAAAGGTGCGCTCAGTGTGGCGGGATCAGCACGCATCAGGCGGGCACCGAAAGGCAGCAACGCACCAATAATGCCGCCTGCGGCAGTACAAACCATCATGCTCAGACCAATCACCATCAGGATGTCGAAATTCATTGCATCCTTGCTGAAATAAGCCAGTATGGTTTCTAAAATACCAATCACCACCGCAATCGCCAGTGCAACAGGGATTTCGCGCTTAATCACAAACCAAACATCTTTCCAGCAGAGGCGGACCTCACCCAATGCCATGGCACGCAGCACCAGGGTGGCAGACTGGCTGCCGGTGTTACCCCCCATATCCACAATCGGAGCCAGAAACGCCGCCAGAATAATCACTTCGCTGATTAATTCTTCCTGCTGCGATACAAAGGTACTGGTGATGATGCCAAAGCCAGTCAGAATAATCAGCCACAGCACCCGCACCTTAAATAATTGCTTGATACTGGATTCCCTCAGGCTAAGATCTGCCCCGCCACCAGAAGCCGTGCCGCCAAATTGGGATAAACGTGTTACATCCTGCTCCTTTTCAATATCCATCGCATCATCAACGGTCATGATGCCGATCATGCGCTCGCTCTGATCCAGCACGGGTATTGCCAGTAAATCATAGCGGCGGATCAGCTCGGCCGCGTCAACGGCTGGCCATTCTGCGCGGGCAAACACCGAGTTCGTTTTCATCAGCTCATCCACCCGCATCCCGGGCTTGGCCAGCACCAATTCCCGTAAAGAAACCGTGCCCAATAATTGCCTGTCTTCATTCACCACATACACCACATAAATGGTTTCTTTATCCGGCGCGCCCTGGCGCAGGGAGAGCAAAGCCTGCTCTACCGTCTGCTGAGATGTGATGGTGGCATATTCAGATGTGGTGGCCGAGCCGACCGAGCCTTCGGGAAATGATGCAAACTTTAAAATATCGTCGCGCTCTGCCTTAGCCAACGCAGGTAAGAGCAGCTCTTTTCTTTCTGCATTTAAGCGATTAAAAATATCAGCGCGCTTATCTGAAGGCAGCAGCTCAAACAAATTGACGACAATATCAGCCGGTAGGGCAATAAGGATTTTATCTTGCACGGGAGCGGCAAAATGAGAAAACAAGGCACTACGAGGGCTAGGGTCCAGCGAGCGCAGCAGCCGGGCAATTTGCTCAACTGGGTGCTCTTCCAGCACATCGGCCATATCCGCTAGGGGCGTGGTGCGGGCCAATTTGGCAAATGCATTGCTATCGTACAGACGCAGCATGGTCTGGATGGCGTTTGATAATTCTTGATGCTTCATAGAGTCGAAATCCTTCAGCGGCAGCGCGCTTCAGGAAACCACTCAATTTTCAAACGAGGGAAACCCTTCCACGCAATGCCGGAATAATATTAAAAAGTGAATACCAGTCAAAACAACAACTAGGGGGCTCTGGGTCCATCTTGCTACGGGTTTCCTTATTAAAAAAATGGCTGGTTTTTGCTATAAGCAGGAATTAATCTCATTCAGAACAATCCCACGGGGCGCTTTACATCATTGTTTTTACTTAGTCCGGTAGGCGTATTAATACCACTTTTAACAATACTGGCTAAATGACTATCATATTGTGAATATCGCCAAAATATTCTTTAGCCGGCAACCCAATTGGCATTTATTAATTTTAAAAATCAATACGTTATGAAACATAGATAATGCGAAGCGGGTATTTAATTTCCAAGAAAACACCCCGCCAAATAGCAAGCTTCAGCGTCAAACTAAGATCCAAAAACCTACTCCACTGCAGGCTCCAAAAAGAAATGGCGACACCATAGATGACAAATTAAGAATAATCATGGATTAATTTAATCAATAGATACCAAACACCTGCAAAGCAAACAGTAAATCGTGAAGACTGGTTGCTTTTGGCATAACCACATCAATAAATCGATGCAGCAGCTACTACGGCTACCGAGTTAAGCCAAGCAACATATGGGGGATGGCGTTTATATCTTAATGAGTCGCGGCCATCACGATATCTACGAATTGATGAACAAGTTTGCAAGACCGACGATTGCTCACTCGAAATGTCACAACATCTCTGGGTAAAAGCAGTGCACGCGCTTAGCCAACCTAATACTCGCAGAGCATTCCCAATCACATATGCAAAGAAGCATGGGAGCCGGTAGCAATGAGCTGCGATCAACAGCAAAAATTAAATAGGCAAAACAAAATACCAGCTAGCTGATTGCCTCATATTAAATACGATATGAGCCACACAGTTGGAAGGCTAACTTCGTTTGACAGGCTTTTTTGAAGATAAATAAAGGGATTTTAACGCGTGTAGCAGCGCAAATTTTGTCTATTAAAAAACATCATCTGGCGAAGAAAAAACGGGTGGATTTACTGAATAATATTAGACAATTGTCTAATATCGACAAAAAGAAAAAGGGCTTAGCATAAGCTAAGCCCTTTATCATATTGGTGCCGACGGCAGGAATCGAACTCGCGACCCCCTGATTACAAGTCAGGTGCTCTACCAACTGAGCTACATCGGCGTTATTTCACAATAACTAGTTATTTCAGAATTCTTCTTCTGCCCAAAAAAAACATGAACATTGCACAGTCGCGTCGGTCGGCGAATAGCTCGACGTCAACTATACAAGCTCCCTGTAAGCAGCAAAATACGACGTGGATACTATACCATTTAAAAAACGAACGCAAATCTGTTTGCACTTAATCCGTAATATTTCTGACGTCAAACCATTATGACGCTTGCTTTATTCAATGCCATAGCCATTGTTGCGTGATCAGCTTCAACATACCCCGCCGTCACCTCAATGCTTGAATGACCCAAAATTTCTTGAGCAATCCGAATGTTTGAAACATTATTCACCAACACAGTAGCCAGTGTATGCCTATACCGATGAGAGCTAATTGGGGCGTCAATTGAGGCAGAAATCCTACGAAAAAAACTTTTAACCGCTGCCCGCGTCATCTTTTTTCTAAGAATATTTTTACTGTTATGGTCATGCACGTTAAAAACTTGTCGATCGTAGCCAAACAACCCCACTGATTTCACATGCCACAATAACACCAGCAAGGATGGCTTCAATTGCTCTGGAATTGGCACATACCATTCTCGGTGATTTTTACTTGTCTCAGACTCCAGCCTAATTTGCATCATTTCAAAATCAACATCGTCCCAAATAATTCCTACCAACTGCCCTAACCTCATACCTGTCATGGATAGCGTCATGACAGTCGCTCGCCAGAAATACTGGGGATAAAAACGGGAAACGTCACCCTCATCTGACTTTTCTTCTTCTGCATCTAAACGATGCAAAACTCGTTGCCTTGCATGAACAGGAATTGTTTTCTTACCCCGCTTCCCGATTCGAATCGACTTAAACCCCTCGCAAGGCGACTCCTGAATTACTCCTGCCCGTACTGCAAATCCCATCAGAACTGAAAAATGCCGGTAATACGTATTCCATGAAATCGGCTTGCATCTTAAGAGAACCGCGTCACGCCACGCAATCAAGTGCTTCCGAGCAATCTTATCTACATCAATATGGCCAACGTCTTTTGAGAACAAATGAGCAACCAAAATATAGTTATCACGGGTTGCGGGGCGCAAATACTTTTCTTCTAAGTACATTTGAACTAAATCAGACAAATTTATCGACACTTAAGTACCCCTAAAATCCACAGACTTACAGCACTAAACAGCTAGAGAAAATTGTTAGTATTTCTAAGGCTGCTAAAAAATTAATCGAAACCACACAATGACTGAACCTCTTATCCTGCCAGCATCAGAACAACTTGAACTGATTAGTTTGGCAAAACGCCTGCTCGGTGATCAGTTGCGCTCAATCACGCCACTTCTAGAAGACACAGACGTTTTAGAAATAATGATCAACGGGCATAACAATATTTTCGTTGAAAAAAATGGCCGTATTGAAAAATCCAACCTTGTTCTTCCAGAAGGTTCATTGATCGCGGCTATTAAACTGATCGCTAAACAGAATCGAAAAGAGGTCAGAGAAAATGGCAGGATCAGTGAACATTTAATTTTGGATGCGGAACTACCAGGTTTGCGCATCGCGGCGGCCCTGCCACCAATTTCATATTTTGGTCCCGTCATGGCGATCAGAAAACACGGGCGTCATGTTAGGACCCTTGATGATTATGTCAATGACGGATCATTTAACCCTTCCTACGAAGATACCGGCGAAATACTGACTGCTAGGCCTGCAGATCATTTAGTTTCACAAGGTGGAATACACCTAAAAAATTCGTTGGAATGGATGAGGGACACTCATCAGAATATTGTAATTTCAGGCGCAACATCTAGCGGTAAAACAACTTTTCTAAATGCATATCTACAGGGGCTCTCCCCTTATGAGCGCATTCTAACTATCGAAGACACTAAAGAGCTCCAAATAAAAGTTCCTAACTGGGTAGCCCTAGTTAGTAATCAAGCACTTGGTGTCGATACTCACTTACTCCTTAGATTGTGTTTACGCATGCGACCTGATCGCATTGTTGTTGGAGAGGTCCGAGGTGCAGAAGCTTGCGACTTGATGGACGCTTTAAGCACTGGCCATTCAGGTGGAGCCGTTTCATTACATGCGGAGAATGCGCATTCCGCCCTTTCTCGGTTAGAAAATATGATGCGCAAAAGTCCAGATATGCGAAACACGCCTATTGAAGTAATTCGAGAACAAATAGCGCAAACAATTAATTTTGTTGTACACGCCTCCAGGCGAGGAGGGAAAAGAGCACCTGAAGAGGTAATTGAAATACTTGGTTGTGAACACGGTAAATACATTACTAAAACTCTATTTAAAAAACAAAGGATCTCTACATGAAAAAGCAATCCATAGCATTAATGTGGTCGGCACTATTCTTAATTCATTCAAATGCAGATGCGGCGGATACATTTACCGGCCTATGCAAAGTGATGACCGATACAAGTCCAAAAATTATTGGACTAGTTGCATTTATTATGATTGTTGTTTTTGGATTAGGCCTTGCACTGGCCAGCAAAATGGATGGATTCATTGGTAGAGCAATTCAAATCGTATTAGGTGTTGGGATTGCGGCATCAGCGGCACCCTTTGTAACAAGCATTTTGGGCATTAGCATTCCATGTGGCGGAAGTGGGTCTGGGATTGTGGTTAATGCAATTGAATATTTAAACACCTTTATGGCAATTGCATAAATGAGAGAAAATGAACTCCCTGAATTCATGGATGTGCCAAGAACAATATATGGAGTTCACTGGATTTTGTTTGCTATTAATATGCTCACCGCAGGCTTAATGGTTATTGGTTTTGAGCTGTATGCTTTTATATTATGTAGTTTAATCGCTCATTATATATTGAAATCTATTACTGAAAAAGATTCACATTTGGTGGCCAGCTATTATGGCTATTTTTATCAGGCTGACTGCTATGAGCCGTGGCCTAGTAATGACAATATTCGTCCTGACGGATTTGGAAATAAGGTGTTAATGTGAAACGTGCCTCATGGGGTAAACTCATTCCGTGGTTAATGATGGTACGTAACGATGTTGTTATGTGCAAAGATGGTTCATTGCTCGTTTGCTACGAAATAAAAGGGCAAGATATTGGCGGACTCACGGAAAGTGGTGAAGATGACTTATCGTCAATTAGCGATGCTGCATTTTCAGAGTTCAAAAATATGCCCATTACCATTTGGACGCATTTAAAAAGAAGGTATTTAAAAGGGATTTCAACAACAAGTTTTAGCAATCCAATCGCAAAAATGTTAGAAACTGAATTTAATACAGTTTTTGAAAATCTACATCCAAGATTTTCGAATCGACAATATTTATCCGTATTGATTTCTCCATCTGATCAAAGCTTCCTTAATCGAATTAAAAATGCGGTTGGAAAAGATGAGCCTATCGCAGCCATTTTAACAGAAATGAAATCTATTTTTAACCCTGGAGAAACGCTTAAACAAGAAGTTTCTCACATTACCGAGTCAGTTCTTAAAATTGATGGGATGTTACGTAGTTTTGAACAAACATTAGAGCGTTCAACAGGTTTAAGACGCTTGCATGATAAAGAGCTCATCAACTATTTGGGCGGAACTATTTCTGCCAATGATTCGAACCAAATTAATTGGGCAATGGATGTTGTCGCGGGTGAATTACTGGACACAGCATTACCAAACTCAACTCTGCAGGTTGCATCTGAGCATTTGGTTAATAGTAATGCTATGGATACAAAGTACATCACAGGTTTGACTGTTATTAAGGCGGTTAAATCAACTCCATCAAAGTTGAACTGCTTATTAGGGATTAATGGAGAACTGGACTCCATTCAATTATTTAGAATAATCCCGCAATCAAAAGCAACAATGATTTCTAAACGTGCTCAGCAATTCTACAGTCTGTCGAGTATTAATATAGGTGAGTATTTCAGGCTGGCAATGAAAGGGAAAAAAGGCAATCCTGACGACGTGCAACGAAATGCGCACAAAATGTCTTTAGTAGAAAAATGTAAAACTATTGAATCAAAAATTGACGCTGGCCATTTATACGGCTGGTACTCATCAATTATTTTATGCAACGGCCCCACTCTTTTAGAGTCAAAAAGGGTGGCTACAGAAGTTCAAGAAAAATTAAAAAACTCATCTATTAATTCTATTTCAGAACAATTGCATTTGCTTTCTGGGTACTCATCCTCCATCCCCGGCCAATGGCGTCAAGTGCAACGCTGGCTTTATCGCCCTATTTCAGCATTCTCTGACTTTGCTCCATTCAAAACAGTCAATCCAGGCTCTGCCAAAAATGACTATTTTTCCGAAAGCATGGACAAGCATTGCCCTGCCCTTGCAGAGCTACCGACCGAATATGGAGTCCCATACAGGTTCAACTTTCATCTCGCAGATTTAGGCAATGCGATGGTGATTGGTCCATCTCGCACAGGTAAATCAACGCTACTTAATTTTTTACTGTCTCAATTTGCAAAATACCATGGCCGTTTAATTATCTTTGATAAATCGTATAGCTGCTGGATCCCTACAATCCTACAGGGAGGCAAGCATATTGACTTTCAACCTGGCAGCCAAAACCACTTAAATCCTTTGCTTATGCTGGATGATCCTGATGCTTGGCCATTTCTATCCAGCTGGATAGAAAAGCTCATTTGTGCACGAGGCTACTCGCTTCAAGCTGATGATGAAATGGAAATCAACTCGTCAATGCGTCATTTAAAGGGATCAGGTAAAGACTCTTGGCGTCTACACGCTCTATGGCATTTTCTCCCATATCATTTACAAGCTGAGCTGGCCCCTTGGGTTGGAGATGGGCCATTAGCCTATGTATTTGATCATATGGATGATTCATTTGAGTTTGCCAATATTACGTGCATGGAAATGGGCGAACTCCTTAAAGATGAAAGATCACGTAAGCCAGTAATGAGCTATGTATTTTATCGAATTGAGCGCGATATAAAATCCACTCGAAGAAGCGTTATTTACCCGACAACTATCTATGTTGAAGAAGGTCATTACTTACTTTCTAATCCTGAATTCACTGCGGAATTTGACGTTTGGCTACGCGATATCGCCAAGAAATTAGGGCATGTCATCATCACAACCCAATCACTCGGCGAGTTAGCGAAATCAGCTGCATTTGAAGGAATTATAGATAATATTCCTACAAGAATATTCTTACCAAATCAAAATATTGAATCCCATTTGAATCTATACAAAGGGATATTCTTGCTGAATGACAAGCAAATCGAAATGATTAAGTCTGCTATTCCTAAGCGAGAATATATTGTAATTCAAGGTGATATTACACGAAAAATATTACTGCCATTACCTCCTCGCGTTTTGGCCTGCTGCCGGTCTGATTTAAAAGCAATTAGTATATTTAATAAACACTGGAATAACGGCAAGCCAAACAATGAAAATTGGCAAGAGCGTTATATTGATGAAGTTTCTCATGTGAGTATTGAAGAAGAGGAAAGTGAATATGCGTAAATATATTATTTCTTTTTTACTGGCATCAAGCATTAGTAATGCTTGCTACGCATATGCTTATGCGCTGGAATTCACGCAATGGCTAAACAATTTCGAGCTTGTGACGTCAAACTTATCTCAGGCAGAATTAGTGGCCGTTCAAGCAAAAGAATACGCACTACAGTTAGAGCAACAAATTGAACGAATAAAAAACATGGCGAATGTGCCAAGAGATGTGATCCAGAAGCAATTACAACCCTATATTAGAACAGCCGAAAAAATCAGGGAATTGCGTGATCATATTCAATCTTTCAAACGCTCTGTTGAAGATGTAAGAACCGTGTATACACGACGTATTGAAGAAATGAAAAACTTGAATTTAAATCCTGAAGAATATATGCGAGCTGAAATAAATCTTGCTAAGGTCCGAGGTGGAGAATACAAAAAATCTCTTGATGAAGACATGATCTCTTTAGGCCGTGTAGCGGAAGAAGCCCAAGGTCTACAAGAGTCACGTTCTCAAATAGAAGGAATTGATGGGAACTTAAAAGGATTTAAAGTCCTAGCACAACAAAGCCATATGTTAGCGTCCATTATGATGGACGTAAAATCCAGTGTAATTAAAGCTAATTCATTGAGCAATGAAAAAGCAATCAATGAAATAAGCAATGAAGAACGTGACAATATGATGAGAGAGCTAAGAATAAAGAAAAACAATGAAGAGCGTGAAAAAATAAAAAAATCTTTCAAATTGTAGCATGACCAATTCTTGGAGTTAGTCATGATTAAAAAATTCATCATTCGTCGATTTAAAATAAGCGATTCTGAGTTCGAAGAAATAAAATTATTAGCAAACATTAAAGATAAAAACGAAAGAACACTCGCTCTATCTGCTCATGAAGTAAAAAGTAAAAATTTCAAGCTTGCTTATATTTTTTACTCCATATTCACAAGGCATAAAAACCTTGTTGTTTTTGGAACGCTTATTATTTTATTGCAACTATATATTTTTATAAAAAGAGTGTTTTTATGACAACTGGTGCAATGGATTACGCTGCGATACTTAAGCAATTAAGTCTTTCAATTGTCAGTGAATCAGAGAAATTCTCTACTGTATTTATTTTAAATGGACAAGAATTTTTGGCCATCCTTTTATTTTCTGTGATCGTATTTAATGCACTTGAAATTGCATTGGGTGGTGGGATGGATGCATTTGTTGAGCTGATCGTCACTGTAATACAAGCATGCGTTGTTTTATCACTCATTATGAATTACCAGTCAGCTGTAATTGATAGTATCACTTCCATATTTAACGGCCTGCAACTTGCCGCGACTGGGGGACAAAGTGGCGATGCGGCAATGGAATCAATTGTTAATTTATTAACATCAACATCAGGGAAACTATATGTTCAGCTACTAGATAACACTAAAAATAGTCTTCTTTCATGGAAATCACTCATTCCAGGTGTTGCTGCTGCTCACATGCAGGAAGGACTTGTTGGGTTATTGTATATAACCATTGCATCGATATTACTTATGCTCTCCGCAATTGTTGTGATGTGGTATTGGACATTAGGATCCTTATTGCTAGGAATTTCACTGGCATTCGGTCCATTAATGATTCCATCAATTATTCATGAACGTGTCAGTTTTATATTTGATGGTTGGTTTAAATATACTATTGGAGCAGGATTCCTAAAATTAGTTGCTATTGTTGTTATTACAATAACAGCAAACGTATTAATTTCAATGCAATCTCATTTGGAAATAAACATCACGAATGGTGATGCATTACCAATTCAAGCATCCATGACCGCTGTACTGCTAGCACTTACGGTTTTATTCCTTTGCATGCAAATACCTGACATTGCATCCGGTTTATTAAGCGGTGCAACTAAAGGAGCAAAAGGCTCTCTTCCAGGCGCAGGCCTGGCAAAAAACGCATTAAAGAGCGTAAAGCTCTAATTTAGTAAACATAACCAATAGCTCAACCCAAGGAGACTGAAATGAACTCGAATGAAAACTTAAATCCAGAATTAGGCACTGAAGATACTTCTCTTTCAGCAGAAAACCAGCTAATCGAAGAATCTAATGCGTGCCCGGTAAGCACAGCTGCAGATGCCACCACACCTGAAAACAATGCCGCTACGGTGATGAGCCGAGCACAGCAGAAGGAAGTAAGGGCGCTGGAGCGCCGAAGACTGGGGAAGGTAAGAGCAGAACGACTTGCTGAAACAAACACGACTATTCGTGAAAATTGGTTAAGCCGAATCAAAGGCGCTGTTGGCCGCATGCAAAGAGATTTGCCCAGTCAGCCTCTCCAACACTTATTCAACCAAACATTCTACGTAAACTCCAAAAATGTTTTTTTCATTGGAACATATGGCCCGGCTATTTTACCGGCTAAAGATATCGAACTGGTCGTATCCATCATCAATGGCTGGATTGATGAGTTTGAAATTGAAATTACCAACCTACACGCCCCTATCAAAAAGCTCCTCGAAACTCTACGTAGCAAGCAGGTAGACAGCGTGTCAAAAGCCGACCGGCTAATTGAAGTTTCGTATCCAAGCGAAGATTCAGAAGAAGTGATCATCACCAGCCCGATGGCCACAGCTTACCTTCGGTTGTTATGGCGAATCGAAGAGTATCTTTTTGATTTAAATGTCTTAATGTTGAATCGTTTTAAAACTCAAAAAGAGTATAACCAGTCATTTTATAAAACAAAAATAAAATTAAGAAAGTTATCCATTGATATTCGGAAGCAAGCAATAAGCGTACAGCAGAAGTACACTGCTCAGCAAAAACATAATAAAGAGCTATTAGACATTGCTGCGGATCTTGATCCGCAAAAAAATGCCGAACCAGATTTGGAATTAAGCGAAGCCTAATTTAAACAAAAGTGATTGTTCATAACTTATTGAACAATCACTTCAATCTTTAAAAAATCCTGTTGATAACATAGAGTGTTAGCGATCATGAACCTAAAAAATATTGTAGCAATATTTAAATATAATTATTCTTATATTAAGGCCTGCAGTATTTTAGGCATCCTAACCCTCCCCTATGGCTTATTTATCGGCCTCAACCTAAGCCATCTCACCGTATGGTTAGGTTATGTATTAATATTTTCAGTTGGAGGGTTAATACTCAACAACGCAATAAAAAAACGAATTTCTAACTTAAGAAAACGTATTGAAACTAGCTCCCCTATTTCATGGGACGTGGCCCTCAACAACGTGAAAATTGGTGAAATTAGTGATGAAAAATATGCCTATATTTGTTTAAAAACCTCAACTGACAAAAAGATATATATTGCTCAATTTTTAAATGCTCTTTGGGTTTGGTTATTAAGAATTAACGATTTTATTTTCACTATACCTGTCGCTATCTTTTGGATGTTATTCATATTTGCTATATTTGAACCGGATACTTTGCTAAACATATTCTCCAATTTTAGTAAGGAATCTTTAGCATTCCAACCTTATAGTCACTTTGCGAATCTGTGCTATAGCTGGTTAGTTTTATATATTACTTTTACTGGCATAACCATATTTCTTGGTCATCAGCCAAGAGGCTTCATTAATCATTTTGCGAACCAAAAAAATAAATCAATTCGGGAATACTTAGGCATAGCAGCAGAAGGCAATCTTATATTAAGAAGTTTTAGCTATACCGAAACCGATGCTAATTCGCAGTCAGGAATTTACACTGAAATTAGGTTTCGCCCTTAAAAAAGCAACACCACTCTATTTATTTATAATTCTTGGCTCTTCACTTCGTCAATAGCTAAAGAGCAGCCAATCATATTGGCTGCTCAGTGAACCATAGCTTTGTTATAGCGACCAAACTCATCATGCTAAATATCAACCAAGAACAAGCTATTCATGCATCAGGTAATTTGGCGGTTTTTGCATGCCCTGGGTCAGGAAAAACACGAACGCTAATTGAAAAGGCAGCGCACTTAATTAGCCCAGATCATGATGATCGCATTCTCATTGTCACTTTCACAAAAAAGGCAGCAGGCGAAATCAAAGAACGGATTAATAAAAAAATTGGCCCTCTTTCATCACGCATATCTGTTGGCACGTTTCACTCCGTATGCAAACAACAACTTGAGAAAGGGCTGAGTAAAAAGTTTAATTTAGTTACGGGCAGTAAATTAATTGCATTAGTTAAAAGGGCAATGAAACAAGTCGATTTTGAAGGTAAGGCCGATGATGCTCTGCAAAAAATTGATGCCGCTAAATGCAGCATTACTGCCCCAACGGATGCTGCCATAAATGATTTGTTTGAAGCTTACCAAGAGTTGCTGCGACGTGATGGCAAGCATGATATGCACGACCTCATTTTAGATGCCGTGGCTGAAATGAAAGCAGGCCGACTCCGGCCATTTGGGCATAAATGGATTTTTGTTGACGAATTTCAGGATACTGATCACGTTCAATTCGAATGGTTAAAATTGCATAGAAACCCTAGCCGCTCTATCACGGTTGTCGGAGATGATGACCAGTGCATCTACGGCTGGCGAAATGCTCTAGGCTTTCAAGGTATGGAGCGCTTCGTTAACGAGTTTCAAGCTGAAGTTGTCACACTTGGTATAAATTATCGGTCTTATAGAGAGATCGTATTCCCATCTGCTTGCCTCATTAATCTTAACCAGGACAGGATGCTAAAGGCTCTTGACCCGGCAAGGGGAAGAGGCGGGCGTATTGCATGCAATCGATTTTCGACAGATCAAGATGAAGCTGAGGCTTTAGCAAATGCAGCCACCCAAGCCCCTTCTGAATGGGCCGTCTTGGCTCGAACAAATATGGCGCTTGATGTTATTGAGTTAGAGCTTACTGCCCGCCAGATCCCTTATACACGCCACGGCGGGAGTGGCGTTTGGTCCAAGCTTGCAACGCAAGTTTTACTAGATCTATTGCAAAGTATTTCACGGCAATCTAACGGTGGATATGACTCTCTTCTTCACTGGATGGGTGTTCCTGAACATGAACTATCTCAACTGCATCAGCATGGGCAGATTAGCTACGTTGGTGCCAGCTATCCAGATGGGGATGGCATAAGTGCCTCAACGAAGAAGACAATAAATAATCTGGCCATTAAGTTTCTTGATTGGCAAAATCTGGCCAAAAACAAGCGGGAAGAATTACTGCTTATTGGGGTATCTGAATTTCTAATGCCTGCAGCCAGTACTTGGGATAAAGAAATACTTGCTCGAGCAATCTCGGTGCTACAGCGCTTGAAAGGTTCAATATCACAGCGGATCGCACTCGTTCAGCGAAAACAAGAAGAAGATATCGAAGGGGTCGGACTTTTCACAATGCATGCAAGCAAGGGGTTAGAATTTACCAATGTCTGGATTATTCGAGCAGAAGAAGAAGTTATCCCTAGCGAAAGATCTCCAGAAAGCGAAGAGAGACGACTCATGTACGTCGCAATGACACGAGCTCAGAATAGGCTTGTTATTTCCGCCACATCACTAAATAAGCCTAGTCGGTTTATTTCAGAAGCAGGCCTTTCCATGCCCAAAGTCGGCTCCCCAATTAATCTCTAACTATCAATTTCTCCCGGATACAGTAGGGCTAATTTTTAAGTACTGAAAACCAGCTCTGGTAGCAGGACAATGCACCTACCTGAGCTGGTTTTTATATCTATATCGATTGTCTTTCACCTGCCCTCTCTTTTTTCTTGGTTAAATAACTCAATTCCTAAATAAAATATAACACGTCTTATCCATATACGACATTTTCATTAAACCTCTTGCAGATGAAATTGCAGATAAATTTAAACGTTCCTTAGAATATTCTCTCGCATGTAGCACATTCGTTTTTCAATGCATAACTATCAGCACAACGCTCCACCTTATAAAATACTACGTCATTACTACGTATATCAATGGTCACTAAAAAAGTGATACCTATTAATTACTACGTAAAGTTAACGTAGTAATTAATAGGGAGTGCCTTAAGCTTTTTCATTTGCAATGATAAATTCAGATATAAAATACTGGACACTTTGCAAATCCTATTGAATAATCAAGATTCATCAGCTTTTATCGTAATGACACGCGAACTGAACGTGAGCTAAAACGCAGTACCATTAGCCCTTTTTGGCTTAACCCATTCGTATTCAAACGAAATTGATGTACTCCACACAAGCTTTACCTTAAAAAAGGACGCCGCATAGCGTCCTTTTTTATTATCAAATCTTAAGATATTTTGGTTTATGTCTTGCAGAAATATTGCACGGCAAATCAGATATTCAATTTTTATTAATTAACCACATAAAAATCATGAAATGGTGACGCCAAGTGGCGTCATTTTTTTGTGCAGCCTTTCACTCAGGAAACAACATTTTTCACCCAAGCGGGCCCCCCCGCTTGGTGGGGCTCCGCTCACCACGGAGCTTTTAACATGCGCAGTCATAATCAATCCAATGCCTATGCCAGTACCATGCGTAAAAATGGCCATGGTCAGGCGGCTACACAATTTCTTGCCTCAGAACACAAACGACATTTACAAAACTCGCTTGTCTCCGGCGTCGCTTACAAAACCTACATTGATGTCCCATACGTAGATAAAGAGCAGGCAAAAGCATTTGGTGCTCAAGCAGAAAAAATTGGAGCGCAATGGCGCTGGTTTATCCCTGCTTGGAAGCCATTAAAAAACTTTATTAAATGGATGAAACCTGAAGCCATCGAGTCATTTTCGCGGAATGGCATTTCAATCTAAATCACATGACCCTCCTTTATTTTGTGCATGAAGGCTCATTTATCATGTTTTTTTTAAAAAACCATTTTCAGAAATAACCAACCTAAAAAACCACTCTTTGAGTGGTTTTTTTTCATCTAAATACTCCATTTTCTTTAGGTTTTGGATGCCTAAGTACTACCAAAATCTGCTGACTTATCAAACGTCTTCATTCTAAAAATATGACATGCTAACGCCATCCATAAGCCTTCTAAGCGCCATGTTTAAAAAACCAAAAACAGATGATGAAACAGCGTTTCGCAATCATCCAGATCCAGTAGAAAAAGATCATTCGACGAATCCAACACTCGATTTGATTGCAAATCTAAAAACGACGAATCGCAGACAGTTTATTGGCTTATGCATTTCAGGGTTAATTGTTACAACAATGGCGCTGGCGCTGAATGGGCTAACACCGCTCAAAACGACTGAGCTTTATGTAGCCAATGTTGATTCTAAAAAAGGGACCGTTTCCGTTAGCGAGGTTAGCGCACAGAAGTATGTACCTGGAGAGAACGAAAAAATCCACCTGATGAATGCGTGGGTAACGGATGCAATGACCATTGATCCCGTTTTGAGCGAGGCCGAATACCTACCTCGCGCATACAAAAAAGTCAGAGGTAAGGCAATTGATGAGTTTCAAGATTTTCTTAAAAAACAAAAAATTGCTGAAATTCTAAAAACGCTGCCAAACCTAACAAGAGAAGTTGAGGACGTAAATGTGTTTTTTCATAAAAGTGAAAAAATAGCATTCGTTCGATTTGTTACGCGAATCAGGGACAGTCGCAATCAGCCGATTGTAAATCACTGGCTATTGACTGCTCATTATGAAATTGAAGCGCCGAAAACAAAGAAAGAAATTTTCGATAATGCGATTGGCATGTTCATTACCCATTTTGAATTTGTTGATGACCCAGAGACATAACTCAATGAAAAAATTTTTACTGGCCACCGCCATTGCGACCCTTCCACTGCTTACTGCTAGTTACGCCTTTGCGGAAGCAAAACCAAATAGCTTCTCAGCGGATCCTCGGCTGATTGTGTATCAGTTCGATAAAAATAACAGCTATACCGTGATTTCTGCTCCAAACCGCGTTACCAACATTCAACTTAGCCCAGATGAAACACTCGAAATGTTAATTCTAGGCGACACGGTACAGTGGATCCCCGCCAATACAGACACACAAGTTTTTTTGAAGCCAACAAAGGCTGGTCTAAGTACGTCAGGCCAGCTCGTAACGAGCAAACGCACCTATCAGCTGCATTTGAAATCAGTAGAGGATTCTCAAACATGGTTTCAGCGTGTTAGCTGGAATTACCCGGAACTGATCGCCTACCAGCGACAAGTCTCTGCGGCAAAAGCTCAGGCAAATGAGCTGGAATCAAGCCGAATTGAGCAACCCATCGTCGAGCGCAATATCGATATTGAGACGTTGAATTTTAATTACGACGTTAATGGCGATGCAGATTTCAAGCCTTCACAAATTTTTGATGATGGCAAATCAACTTGGATTAAATTTTCACCACGCATGCAAGAGCTGCCTGCCATGTTTATGGTCGATAGCGATGATCGGGCCGTGCTCGTCGATTACACGCAGCGAGCTGACTATTACGTTTTAAATCGCTTGGTTGAACGTGCACTGCTCAAACTCGGCTCACAGGAAGTCAAAATTGAACGAGGAGAACGTGGCGAATCAAGACGCGTAGCTCCACGGATGAGGAGCCGGTAATGTCCGCTAACATCCAAAATGATCTTGATGAAAAAAGCCTCATGAAGGGGAAAATTTCACGAAAAATCCCCCACATCATTATCGGCTTAATTTTAGGTGGCCTATTCGTTGTTCTCGCCATAGAAATTATTCACGGAAATAGTAAAAGCCTGTCTCAAGTTGAAAAAGAAAAACGCGTTGCCGCACGCAAGGCCGAAGCGAAGGACAACGTTCGCCCCAATCTTCAGCTGAAGGCGGAAGAACAGAAGATAGAGAAGAAACAGACCTTAGATGAGCTATTAGCAGCCGCAAACACCCCCAATGCGAGCGGCGTTAGCGCAGAACGAAGATCACCTTCTCCATATGCAGCAAATGGTGAGTTTGACGCGACGGGCAGCATCCCAACCAAAGGAGGGGGTAGCTCTCTCGGTCTAGTTTCAGGCACAGAAGATGCTGCTGAATACGAGAAGAAAAAACAACAAGTTCAGGTTGATTTGCGGAAATCACCATTAATTTCAATTGCGGCTAAATCGTCAGCCTCAGGTGGTGATGCCGATACTCTTTCGGATACTGAGCTAAAAATTAAATTGCTTAAGCAACAACAGGCCGCAACAACCCCTGCTGGCGGTTCGATTCAAAATAGTGCACTGAATGATCGGTTAGCACTTCTACAAAAAGGTGCGGGGGCTGGCGAAAGCAAAGTAGAAGGCGGTAACAATGAAAACCTTGCTCAATTCGTTGAACATGCGAACAAAAGCAGCCGCAAAGGGGCCATTGTTGCTGAGGGTCCGGGTGATCCTAACACTATTTACCAAGGATCCATCGTCCGGGCAGTGACACGACAACGTATTGACTGCCAGCAACCAACCTCAATTACTGCCCATATAACACGAGATGTTTACGACACCGTGCGCAATCAACGCGTTCTCATTCCCGCTGGATCACGGGTAGTGGGTATCTGCAATGCCAATATTGATCAGGCAAGTACTCGCGTAGCCGTGGCATTTGAACGAATCATTTTTCCTAACGGTGCAGATATTCGTCTGGGCGGCATGACGGCTGCCGATGCAGAGGGTGTTGGCGGCTTAACAGGCGATGTAGATGACCATTTCTGGACTCAGTTTAGAGCGGCATTTGCGATCTCACTCATTCAGGTTGGCACAGATGTTATTTCAAATAAAAACAGCAATGGGAATGGCTCAAACAGCAATAGCCAAATAGTAATGAATAGCGCGGGAGCAACATTAGGCGATGTAGCAAAGCGCAGCATGGATAGGTACACCAAGATGGCCCCTACCATCGCAGTTCCTGCGGGTGAAACATTTCTAATTCAGATTAAGAGAGACATCGTAGTTCCCAATAGCGTTTTTAGAAAATCTTAATCATGCATTACCAATTACTTGCTACAGCCCTTTTATTCCCTGTTTTTGTATTTGCAGCGCCACTGCAAATTGCCGTTTCAGGGGGGAATATTGAAATCGCTAATGTTCGTCGCCTGCTTTGCAATGATCAAAACACCGTGAGTTATTTGCAAGCAATGGCCAATAAAAACGAATTAAAGCTAATTAAGGCCAATGGCGGTTACGACATTTGGGCCACGAATCAAACAGGGGCAATTAATGTTGGGGAAATGCTGGTTAAAAACGGATTGATTGGAGCCAGTGACAATCGATACGCCAGTTTTGAAGATGATGCAGTGGCAGAACGAAAAGGCATATGGGGTACAGCCTGCGTAGGAAAGCTGACCCCATTTGAAGCCACAGCCAAGCGGGCAGGCATAGAGCCAGCGGTCTTGTTTGCGCTAGCCCAAAACGAATCCGGTATCAATGGGCGGCCATGGCCTTGGACACTCAATGCAAATGGGAAGGCTAGGTATTTCCGTAGTAGAGAGGATGCATTCCGAGCGGCTGAATCACTCATAAAAAACGGAAACGAAAACTTTGATATCGGAACGATGCAGGTGCACTGGGCCTATCACAAACAGCGCTTTGGCAACTCAACTTGGAGAGCATTACAACCCTCAACAAATGTTTCAGTTGCAGCACAGATTTTGCGAGAAAACTACCGAAGTACCGGAAACATGAATGAGGCCATTCGGCGCTACCACAGCAAAAATCCGAATAAAAACCAGCCTTATTTCAACAAATTTATAACTCATTATCGTTCGGCCAGGTCCGAAGGGAGCATTTAGTGAAAAAGGCGACATTCGCGGCCAGCATCATGGCCATTCTGTTTGCAAGCATGGCGACGGCTGCAGATATTAGTAACTACGAATTTAATTACAGCGTTAATGGCTCGCGCTTTGCAAAACCTAGCCAGGTTTTCAATGACGGGGGGAAAACATTTTTTCAATTTCGCGACCCCTCTCAAATAACGATCGCAACAGTTGATAGCGAAGGTAAAACTGTTCCACTCACAGCTCAACTAATGAAGCCATATCTGGTTGTTGATGGTGTCTACCCCGCCTATGAGGTTCAAACCACTGGTGGAGAACAGTCCACGGTTCGTTACTCCGGTACACGCGTAAATATCCGGGCGCTGGCCAGTACAAACACAGCAACACAAAAAACAGCGATTACCTCGCAACCTTCAAATCAGGTGGTCGGAACGCAATCACCTGAAATGATGCTCGCAAAAATTGACTCGCAATTAGCTGAAATACGGGCCAAGAAAGCCGGAATTGAGGCACAGGAGTTGCAGGCAAATGTTGATCTTTTGGCGGCAAAAGAAGCCCTCATCCTGCAAGTTTCATCGAAGGCAGCTCCCAGAAAATCTGCGGCAGATAAACCTGCTGAATGTTGGAAGGTGGGTCAAACAGACCGGCTAGCAAGCACGGTTATATCAAATTGGTCACGTCAGGCGGGATGGCAAGAACCCATCTGGGAATACCCAACAGATGTTGCCCTCGATGGTAATGCTGAATTTTGCGGTGAGTTTGAAAGCGTCATTACCCAGTTCATGGACGCGATCAATCCCCAGCAAAAAATCCGAGTCCGCCTTTACGCAGAAAACAAAGCCATTCGCGTTTTCTCTGCCGCTAATTAATTGCCATAGGCCCAAAAGCTCATGTTTAAAAAATCAACTATTTCTGGCCTTGTCGCCCTTTCTCTTACTGCATGCTCAACAATGAATGTTGAGCAAAAGCGCGTCGAAAGCTCAAAACAAATTGAGCAGGCAAAATCAGCATTAATCGCGAGGGAGACGCTAAACAGTCGCCCTACTGTTGAACGAGTAAATGGCTCTTACCTTGGCAGCCGGACTGTTCCATTGTCTCGAGAGGCATCGCTTCCAGCCGTATTTGCAAAGCCATTTCAACACCCAGTCAGGTTGGTGTCTGAAGGGAGAATTAACCTCACCACAGCTGCAGAAATTATTCATAGCGCGACCGGCATTGTGACGGAGATTTCTCCTGATGTTTATGTCAAAAACAGTACGCTTCCCAATGGGGATGGAAAAGATACAGGTATCTCCGCCGCAAATACGGCCAGTGACTTAGAAGCCAATATCACCTTAGATTGGAAAGGCTCCCTTGCTGGTTTCCTGGACTCAGCAACGGCAAGGCTGGGGATAGCCTGGGAATTCAAAGATAATCGGCTGCAGTTTTTCCGATATAAAACGACGACTTATGAAGTTAAATCACTGGCTGGTATTAAAGAGGTCCAGTCAGAATTTAACTCAAGCGGGAATGTGGCCACTTCCGCAACGAAGGGCGGAAGCGGTGGCAATAGCGTCATTAATGTTCAGCAAAAAAGTAGCGCCAAACTCGATTTTTGGGGCGCACTCAACTCTGAAATTAAGGCTTACCTGACTGCTGGTGGCCGCGTCAGTATGAACGAGGCGGTGGGCACTGTTACGGTCACAGATACCCCTGTTGTTCACCGCCAAATTGCTCAAGTTTTGTCTGAACAAAACCGTCGTATTTCACGGACTGTTTATTTCCGAATTGATTTGATTAACGTAACAGCGCGTGATGGCGTCGAGTTGGGCCTGAGTCTGGATGCCATTTATAACGATGGATTTAATTCATTCAAACTCAAATCCCCAGGTGGACTGAACTCTACATCGGTCGGGTCACTTTCTGGTGCAATCATGGCACCAGTTACCACCAATGGTGTTGTAACTCCTGGCTCTGATAGCCCATGGGCAGGCTCTTCAGTGGTCATCAACGCACTGAAGCAAGTAGCAAACGTCGAGGTTAAATCCACCATGACGGCCACGACAATCAATAACAGCCCAGTGCCATTTACGATGGCCACTACGCAAAGTTACGTCGATTCAGTTGGCTCGTCATCCGCTCAGGGCTCAGGCTCTACCCAAGTGACGGTCGATCAAAAGCAGGTCACAACAGGCATCTTTATGCAGTTGCTCCCTCGCCTGCTCGACAATAACAAAATGCTACTGAGCTACACCGTCGATACCTCCGTGTTACAGGGCTGGGAAAGCACCCCTACCGCGGTCGCTACGCTGAAATCCCCCATCGTCCCACGACGAGCTACCTCACAAACCGTCAATATCAATGTAGGGGAAACGGTCGTTCTTTCTGCGATGAACAACCTCACTTTAAACCGTGATGCAAAGATCACCTTTGGTGGCAGTTACGCCAATACAGCGGCGGAAGAAAATCTATTGATTTTAATTACGCCTGTTCTCGTGGATAACGATGCAGCACTAGAACCAGGCAAGTACTTCAAAGCCGATTCATTAGTCGCTTTAAACCTATTGCAACCACAAATCATTGCCTCGATGAACCCTTCCCGAAAACTGAAACGGTTAGGGTGATCATATGGCGAGCATAGTTGAATACCAGGGTAGCAACTTAGCGATCGGTTTAGTCTGGTTGCCACTAGACATCGATCCCGCAAAAAGCAAAAAACAACGCAAGGAACAATTAAGCAGCACCAACTCACTATTTTGCGCTGAAATTAAAACCCCTTTTCCAATGCTGGGATTTGCAGGTGGCCGAAAAAAGAAATCCGACCTTGCAATTAAAAGTTGCTTTGCAGGAGCACTGTGGCTAACAGAACTGGCTCAGGGCCGGGATGCGATTATTGTACTGCCCTTGGCAGAAGACCAATTGTGGGTGTGTGCCACCGCGCAAGGCGTGCCGGTCGAAGGCTCTGATTTTGTATACAGTGCCGCGTCTATTGACAAGGCCCATGCATTCATCGCTGAGTTACACGCAAAATTCCCGACCGCGACTCTATTTTCTGCCGGTGGAATGATCTATGAACTCACTAGCGTGTATGGAGTTGAGGTTGTTGACGTTCATCCCCTCGCCTCCCCTTCGTCATTTTCATTAATGAAGCGATTGGGTAAGCCAGCTTATTTCAATGCACTGCTTTCCATCATCGGAGTTTCACTTGTTTGCGGAGCAGGATTTGGCTACTACCTCTACGAAAAAGAAGTAGAAGAACAAGAACGCATCCAAGCTGAAATAGCCGCCGCCGCTGCAAAAAAAGCGGCCGCCAAGCTGCCCACGGCAGAAGAGCTATACACCGTATCGTTCGTTAATCAATTTAACGCTAAACGCTTTATAACAGCCAAAGACTTTAATGAGCTCGTTACATCGCTTGCAAGTCATTTACCTGAACAAAACAATGGTTGGCTACCTAACGACTTAAAGTGCTCAAACTTCGGTTGTACCGCTCGTTATGAGCGACAAGTCTACAGCAGACCCTTTGGTGCTATTGAGGATGCAACGGCAACTGTCAATGATCTAGATTATGCCGATGTTGCGATGAACTTTACACACCCCAATGCTGCGATATTGCCCATTAACTTATCACCTGATCAGCTACTACATTTTTTTGAAGCCAATCGAAATGAAACACTTCGTGCTTTGCAGGGAGCAAAAGACAATGGCTGCTCAGCATCGATCCAATTAAACCAACCCGTTTGGCCCGATGTCGCAACACCAAGACCAGCCAGCGCAGTTGTTGGCGCAGCCTCCCCCTCAGCAAGCAAGATAAAGGTGGCCAGCCACGCCTGGACTATTCAGTGCCCTGCTTACTTAAAAGATAGTTTGTTTCGCTTCCCAAAAAATTTGTTTGCTACTGCGATTGACTGGGAGTTGAAGGATGCTAAAGAAGCAAAATTCGCAGCAAAAGGTTTTTGGTTTGAAGCGTCAGGTGAAATCACCAGCAAAAAACTGAGTGCCCTTACGCCTGCTACGGCATCTGCAGTGACCACTCAGTCGCTGGCCATGATGCAAACACTGCCACCCCAGCAACCAGTTACGCAAGCAGCCTCAAATGCCGCTGCAGCTCTATTGCCTGCAAAAAATACTGCTAGCAGCAGCTCTGCCCCCCAAAAACCGGCTCCTTCAGCGTCATTGATTACGACACAGAAGCCTGTGGCTAAAGTCACTCCAGCCGATGAGTTGTTAAACAGCCTTACTCCTCCAAAAGGGAAATAAAAATGCGCAGCAAAACACTCATTGCATCGCTTCTTCTGCTCACTGGCATTACTCATGCGGGCGTTGATTTAGATGCTATCGCCAATAAGGGCGCGGAATTACGTTTGAAGCAGCTCGATGAAGCGATTAAAAAGACTGAGAGCAATTCAATTTCAGCTCCAGCATCAAATGTGCAAGCTAATTCAGTATCACCGACGCCATTTAACCCATTAATGGGAACAACCGCCTTAGCAACTGATGAATTAAAACTTCTCGTTATCTACGGTGTCGGCAAAGATTTAATGGCCAAAATTGCAATCGGTGACCGTGGCACTCTCCCTGTCCGTGTTGGCTCTAAATTCGAAACATGGACAGTCAGTGCTATTAACGATAACGAAGTTATTTTAGAAAAATCTCTTAATACAAAAAGTACAAAGAAAACAAAAAAATCAAGAAAATCGACTGCTAATACAAATAGAACCATAACTAAAAAATTAACCATGTATGCCAGTGGCACAAACAGCACTTCTATACCTTCAGTTCCTGTAACAGAAATAAATACTGCGCCTCGAGCTGTTACGGATTCCAATCCATTTGCAGTTAAGCCATTTATTGGCTTAAGCAATAATGCTCGATAAGTAAATATAAAGGTTTCCACATGTCTATTATTTCACTGTTTATGTCCACTCTTTTTCCATCAAAAAAGGTTAAGGAAGAAAGCAATAAAGTAACAAATATTGCACCTCGTCCATCGATTCAATCCAGCTGGCTGGAAAAAGTAATTGCAGATATAAACGAAATAAATTTGGATGGGCGTGAACCAGAAGCGATCGCATTAAGCGAATTTTCGCGCTGCGCCATGTTGCGTAATTTATCTGCCAACGATATTTTTATTTTCAAAACAAAAAGCGCCCCTGTTGTGTTGTTTTCTATTGCATTTGCTCAGGTAAAGCGTGGCGAGGTCATGGCCATTAAACGCTGGCTAGATGAAGAATCTGGATTAAATACCCCATTCCAGCCCTACGTAGTATCCAGCCCGGTTCTAGCATCAATCTCAAATCTGCTAGATAAGGGAGCAATTTCCGCTACAGGAAAATTGGACTCTGAAATCGTTGAGGAGTTTTTAGGAATAGTCCAATCTGCGGCAGAAAAAAATGCCTCTGATATTCATTTTTGCGTGCGCGAACCGAATATGGATTTCAAAAAAGGAGGAGATAATTCCGTTGGACTGTTATTCCGTCTGGATGGGCGTTTAGTTAGACAATCACGTACATTAAGCTACGGCCATACCACCAATATGATTCGGGCTATTTATGGTGAATCTGAAAGTGGTGCAAATGATAAATCAAGCTTCTCCCCCAGTGGATCTAAAAGAACTTCAATTATTGTCTCTGTAGAAGTAAATGGCGTATTTCAAAAAATACAACTCCGCTTTCAATCTATCGAAGCAGCGGGAGGCTACGACGTCATTATGCGATTGTTGTGGCAATCTGGCGGAAAAATTAAAAAGGGAAAATCCCTTACATCAGACCTAATTCAACTTGGGTATTTGCCAGAGCAAGCGGAACTCATTGCGCTCTCGATGAGAAAAACATCAGGCGGCTTGGTTTTTTGTGGTCCTACCGGCGCAGGTAAAACCACTACGCTTTATTCCGCCCTCACGCATATGGCCACGCCAGGCGTGATGATTCGCACAGCAGAAGATCCGGTCGAAGTGAAGCTTTTTGGTGTGAGTCAGCATCAAGTTACACCCAAAGAAGATCAGACCACAGGGAAGATGGAAACAAAAGATCAAGCTCTATCGCTATTGATCGAAGCCTTCCTGCGCGCAGATCCAGATATTTGTATGGTATCTGAAATTCGCGGAGCGGATACTGCCGGGGGCTTTGAAGCCTTAGTTTCAACTGGCCACCTGACGCTCACAACACTCCACACCGAATCAGCAATGGGTGCGTTCTATCGGCTGAATGGTGCCATGATCGGCTTAGATTTACATACACTAACCCAGCCTGACTTCTTATCCCTAATTTGTTTTCAGAAGCTCGTTCGATCACTTTGCAAGCACTGCAAACTAACCGCAAAACAAGCCATTGCTGAAGGAATCATTGATTCCGACTATATGGAAAATGTTGCCACACTACTTGGCAATCTGACGTCAGATGTGCACTTCAAGAATTCGCACGGTTGTGCACACTGCTTTGAAGGTGAAAGCGATAGAACGGTCTGCGCCTCCGTATTAATGCCTGACAACACCCTGCTTGAGAAAATCAGTAAACACGATCAAATGGGAGCCTTGCGTTATTGGGAGTCCCAAAAATCCCCTTTATGGGATAGCTCTCAAAATGGCAAAACAGCGCACGAAATTGCACTTTTTAAAATGAGCCAAGGGCTTATTGACCCGCGTGAAGTAGAGCATGAATTTGAACCTAACTTGTTATACATCAGAAAAAAATCAAGTAAGAGCACTCAAGACACTAAGCAATTAATGTCCGATTTAATGGTTACAAAACCAGTTACCTCTGCCGCAGTAGTCAACGAATAGGGACTTCTATGTCTTTCTCATTATGGGCTTCAAAAGTAAGTTTCAAAGGCAAACGTATTAATGTTCTTAAAGATATGATTGCCGAAATGAAAATGAATATATTAACTCACCAGTATTTCGGGGCAATGAGCGAATTCTATGGAAAAAGCATCAAAGCGATTGCATTTGAAGATTTAGAAACAAAACTTCGCCGCAAAGGTGCTCGTGTTTCTGACGCACTCAGCGGTTATTACAGTATTGATGAATTATTGCTAATAGAGGTAGGTGAAAACACCAGCCGTTTAGAAGAAAGTTTAGGCTGGGCAATTAAAGTCAATGAAGCAAGAAAAGCTATTTTTGGATTGATTTCTAAAAGCTTAGAGCTTCCTTTATATTTCATTATCATCAGTATTGTTGGGCTAGGGATATTGGCGACAGCCATAGCACCGAGCCTGATGGAGGCTGGAATTAAAGAAGACAGAATGGGAATTACAACACGTTTTTCTCTTTTTTGTCTTCACACGCTAGAAAATCATCCCTATAGCATGCTGTTCATCATTATCTCTCTTTTAACCGCAAGTATTTGGTCAATGAGTAATTGGCGCGGAAAAACACGAGCGGTGGCTGAAAAGTTTCTGCCGCATTACATGATTTATCGTCAATTTTGTAGTGTGTATTTCATGATTGTTTTTTCAGCCATGATTCGAGCTCAACTTCCACCAAAGAAAGCAGTTCAAATGATTCAAGAAAAAAGTTCACCATATCTAGCTGATCATATGGCAAAAATGGCTAAAAATTTTGGGGATGGCCTGTCTTTAGCTGAGTCTATTAGTACTGGATTGATGCCTAAAGATTTAATAGCGCGAATTGATCGCTATGACAAAAACAAAAAGGCAGAACAGTTTATATCTGAACTGGGGGACGAAGGATTTGAGCAAATGCTAAATTCTATTCGCAGCACCCTTAAACCAATTACAACAATGCTAATTTTAATCAGTGGCTCGGTAATTATTGGTGTGGCTTTTGACTTTGCTGGAATGTTCTCCGCTCTTAAATCTGGACTTGGTGTTTGACTTTTTATTATTTTTTTTAATGTAACATCTCAACTAGGAAGAAAAATGAAATACTTCAACAAGAAACAAACAGGTTACACACTCATTGAAATTATGATTGCTATGGTCATTATTTCTATTATTGTTGGCGGACTGATCATGGGTTTCAAAATGCTTAAATCAGGGGCTAATGTGGATCGAGAAGCCAAAAAAGTATCTTTAATTCAGGCCAGCCTCGTTAAATACACAACAAACAACGTTGATACACAGGGCATTGATACCACTACCGTCATTAATTTGAAATCAGTCCCTGACGAAACAATTTTAGGTGGCAACAAGATTACTAATCGGTTTGGTGGGGAAACGACCATTGCTCCCGATACTTTAACCAATGCAAATGATGCCATTAACATCACCAATAATGGCATGAATAAAGAGCAATGCATTGAATATGGCAAGACGGGTGGGGCCTCCTATGAAGTGATTAAAGCGAATGGCACAACCGTCAAAGCACGGACAGAAACAAAGGTAAACGAAACCATCAATGCAGCCTGCATTGTAGGTACAACTAATTCTGTTTCCTTTATTTTTGGCAAAGGTTAATTAAAGCTTAGGTGACATTTATCTGCGCTGCACTACGTGATGAATAGTTAATCCCTATTCATCACGTACTTTGCTCTAGGAGGAGTAAAAATATGAAAAAAATAAAAAGCAGGCAGCAAGGATATTTGCTGCTCGAACTCATGATTGTAATGACCATCACCGCCATTATATTAGGTGGATTTATTCATAGTAGCGCACAAGAACGCAAGCAGCGGCGAGTTGATACCTATGCCCAGCAATTAAAAAACCTCGGCAATACCATTGAAGGGCAATACCTCACAAAAGTATATGCACTACTCCAATCAGGAGCCCCTGTGCCAGGCTTTGCTAATCCCAGCAATCCATCAATTGCTGAACTTAAAGCCGCGCATTACTTGCCTGTTGATTTTCCTGAAAAAGGCAAAATGGGTGGGAATTTTGTTATTGAAATGACACTTGTTCCTGCGGGCTGCACTCCCCCGGCCTGCGATGTGCAAATGATCGTTCGGGGCTCAGAACCCGTTTATCACCAAGGCACTACCGATCCTGATCCTGCCCGTGCGGCATCCGCTGCGCATGATGGAGGCGCTGATTTTGGGTTTTCTCGTTTAGACACTACGAACCTCATCACCGGCACGGGCGGCGACTGGCGCATTAACAACCCAATTAACAAACCAGGGATGCTTGCTTTCCGCCGTGGCTATATGTCATCTGGCTGGGGGCAGTTCGTGCGCACAGATGGCAGCACACCGATTAATGGCAACCAAGTCATTAATGGCAACGCCTCAATAAATGGTAGCACCACCCTCACAGGCCAAACCGATATCAACGGCAATACCACTGATGCCAATGGCAACATCGTCATCAAAGGTAAAACCAAGATGGAAATGGATATGGAGGCGCAAGGCGCGATTAAAGGCTGGAGTTACATCGAAGCAAAAGGCAACATCGAAGCGAAAGGCAATATTGCTGCTGGAGGTCAGTTCAACGGCAATGGTGTTGGACTCAATAACATCCAATATGCAAAGAATGCTGGTGATGCAGATAGAGCGGCTTGGGCCAATAAAGCAGGCGATGCTGATCGTGCGGTACTGGCCACAAGAGCAACAAATGCAGATTATGCAGATAAAGCAGGATGGATAGATTGTAAGAATATTGCCTATACAGAATCAGGGCTGCCATGCAAAAACACCCTCCCCAACCCCCCTCCTGTCTCGACTGAAAAAGCCATTTCCTCCGGCTCTATCCCCGTGGCTGGTGATCCTGTTTATAGCAGCTGGACAGTTAAAGTTGGCCAAGGTGGTGGTGGATGGCACTGGGTTACTTATTCAGGATATATAACCCAGTGGGTTTTTAATGGCGGAGGAGATCGATGCACCAATGTCAATGGCAATCCCGCATGCAATGTGGCTGGATTGTTTGCTGATCCAGGTGGCGCATTTTCGGGTGGGTATTTCACCTCTTGCCAAATTAAATTTAATGGCGACACCAACATCCTTCACGGAGGGCCAACAATGAACGCTGGAGACTCTAAAATGATTAATGGCAGATTGCATTACAAATGGAACATTTACATTGATACGAATGAAGTCGTTTTATATGGAGCAGGCGAGTACAACAACCCCCCATATGCAGGCAGGTCTGCAATTGATTACGTTTGCTATGGAATGGTATAAAACCATATTGGTATAATCCAAATTATTGGATTAGCTCATTAAAAAACCGCACATAGTGCGGTTTTTTAATGAAAACAAAATCACCACCATTTAAATGGGTCAATCACTTGTTTTGATAGTTGCCACTCATTTTTATGATTTAACTCTCCCAATTTAAAATCTCTCATCCATTTTTTAACTGAATAATCAGAAGTCCAAATAGGGTTACAATACCCCGCCAAATCAAAGTGCAAACTAGGATTTATTAGTTTAATTTTTCCTGCTTCTGATACTAAATCAATCCCCCATACCCCCCCCATTCTTCCACCAGTATAAGGATAGAGTTTTGTAGTTTGCACCACCGAACCACATACCGCCACATCATCTGACTGGGCAGGGCCATTCCAAGTTTCATTTGAGAGCGCTTTAGAAATGGCAAATTGGCTGTCGGCAATAATGCTTGATGTACTCAAGGAGGAGGTAATTCCGCCAGCAGTATCTGAGCGAACTAATCCCAAATAATATTCCTTGCTTAGCGACCCCATATAATTATGATCAACATCATCAGCTAATTTCACCTCCACTCCGTCGTCTTGCGGTAATCGAGTAAAGCTACCAGGCAAATCTCCCGACATTAAATCCATAATCGCTTGTTGCCCTCTTTTTGGGTAAGCATCTACAGTTACTCCCACCCCTAAAATATTCGGGTTTGGCACCCACGGATCACGGTGGCGAATATTCACTGCCGGCACTGGGAAATACTTCATTAGCTCAGTTCTGATAAATTCGTCGCTTGGCATTTTTGGCAACGTACCTGCCACTTGAATCGGCACGAGGGCAATATTCAAAGGCTGAGTAATATGAGGCTCAAGCTGAGCTGTTTTTACGTCGTTAGCCGAATTACTATCCAGCACAGTGCCCGTTACAATTTCAGCCTTAACAGTGAGTTTTTCAGCAAGCACTTGCCCGGCTGGCCAGCGCACCAGATAACTGCGATTCAGATCAGGCAAAGAAGTGCTTTTGATTTCTGTGGCTGGCTGGCTACGATCCTTGTATACGCCGACATTACTGCCATTATCAACATAATCCCGAGTGGTATAGGCAGCATAATAAATTGGTGCCTTGTCGATTTCGACAGGCAACACACGCTGGCCATCCCGGGCAGAAACAACTTGACTAAAGACCTCGCTGCCATCTTTATCTTTAGTGATAGTAACTTTTAGCTTAGGCGCTTTTAAGTTTGCCACTGAGCCGGAAACGGCCACCCGGATCAAAACATCCCGATTAGCCGCCAGCGCAAAATATGGCGAATCTGCGGTCTTCAGATTGATTTGCCCGAACTCAATTTTCTGGACGTTGACATCACCAGTGGCCACTGCTGCAGCAGACGAATCCCCGTTGAACCCGTCTAGCGCTGCATAAGTGAATGATTCAGCCGCATCATTAGAAAATGCCATTGCATCCCCCAATGCAGGAGGAGGAATAACTGGGTTAGGTGTTGGCACAACCACATTGCCCCCACCAGTAGAAGGATTACCTCCAGACGGTGCAGAGTCGCCACCACCTCCCCCGCCACCGCAGGCAGACAACAACGCCACAGCAGCCAATGTGACAACAGGCAGCAATGCAGAGTGGGGGGTATTTTTAACTGTCATTTTAAATTCCCTGTGTTTTCTTTGAAAGGTTATGCGGATGTATTAACAAAGACTACTTTACAGGAAATTTTATTTAGCGAAAGAGTAACGCAAGGGAAAATGAAGAGACCAAAAAAAATAATACGTAGTAATGACGTAGTATTTTCTTGGAAAGATAATCCGGTTCAAAAGATGGCATTAACACTACGTCATTACTACGTATTACTTCATCCACCAATCTCCAAGGTATTTATGAAGTGGAGTGAAATGATCCAGTATGCAAAGAATATGGAGAATGCCGATAGAGTGACCAAGGTGAATAAGGCTAGGTGATGCAGATCTTCGCTCATCCGTACTGCCGCAAAAGCCATCCTTTGGTAATGGCATATTAAACCCATCAGCAAAATCGATATTGACGAAGCCGTCAATACCGTTTACATTGGAATACAGAATGCAGCAGAACGGATCTTCATGATTCGTACATTCCTCCACCTAGATTGTTAAATTAGGTCGCGGCCAAGTCCGGTAAGGGGGTTCTGAAAATCAGAAAAGCTTACTTTTCTGTCCAGAGAAGTTTTCTGGCGAAGCCCGCTTAAGCGGGCTTTGTTACGTCTGGCCACTTCACAATCTACAGTGGTTTTCCGTTGGTAGTGCTCGTCCAGTCTTTAAGTTATGCGCTAACGTAAAAAAACCGACCTTTCCTCCACCAGGTTTCTCAAGTAGAGGATATGCGCTAGTTACGTGCAGACGAAACTTCCTCTGAGAGCGATAAACCTTAAATGGCACAAAATACCAGACTTTATTCCCACTCTCATCGACAACTGGTGCAGTGGCATAGCTACCAAAACCAGCATGTATTACTCGCACATCAGAATTGCCAAGTTTTTCGACAATCTGCCTAAGGTATGACTTAGCCAAAGCGTGTCGGCGATAACAAAAAGGACGCTGATCTTTTCCCGCGTAATACATTAAAGCATCTTTTTCTTCTGCGCTTTGGCCAACATATTCTTTCGCAAAACAATGGAATGAGTATGTCACCCAAAACGTATAAGTAATGTCATCCTTACCTAGAGCGGAATGAATGTAGTCTACTTTGTGCGCATCCAAATACGACAAATCAATGGGCGGACCACCATCCAGTGGCACAAATGGCTTCCAAGACGTGATTTCATCAAGATTCACGATTCGACACTACACAATAAAAGCCACTGATTATGCCCTATTCTGTTGATCTATATGCTTATCGATTTACCCCCAGCTCTTATGAAGATTGATAACCCAGTGGCTTTTAATTACAGGGGTAACAAATTTCATTTTTCAGAAGAGAAACACAATGAAAAAGAAAGTGAGAAGAATAAAAATTATACGTAGTAACTGCGTAGTATCATGGTTGTTAGGCTAATCGACACATAAGCACTATCTTTTTACTACGTCATTACTACGTATTATTTACTCCCTTTATCTCCAAGGAAATTTTTTAGGCTGGATAAAATATCCAGCCGTTGGCTGTAACACTACGTGATATTCAGGCGTATTAAATTGAGCAAATAACCGTAGGATTACGTGAACATTTGAATCCTCCATTCGGACTTGCATTGCATGAAGGCCCTTTGCTTCGTTTGCTGGATCACCAGTCCAAGCCCCCACCCAATGCCCAATAGACAGATCCTCTCCCAAAATTACTCTACGAATTGGCGAACCTTTAAACGGAGCAATTCCTAGGGTATAAACAGCGGCACAATATGCAATTTTCGCGATTGTTCGCGCAAAGTACCCAGGATAAAAAGAGAGCTGACTGCCTACGAAACATCCGCCGTAACGGAGACTCACCTCTTCAAAAGATGGCCCAGCAACGTGAATAAAATTAACGTCTGCCGAAAGCGGGAGAGATAAAGAAGTACCAACCAATATACCTGGCGGGGGAAAAATTGGCATAGGCAAATACAAAGGGAATTCATTGATTGGAACTTGAATTATTTGCTGCAAACCTTGATTTTCTAAAACCAAAGGCAAACTCAATAGACGTTCTTTTGGCCTCCGCGATTGCATTCTGAGAATTGTTCGAACATTCTGAAAAAGCCCTTTCATCGTATCCCGCTCAAATCGATGTGTGATACCTGCACACTTTGCACAACTCGCATCTAATAACGTCCAAGGCCCATTTAACCCATATGGGATAGCATGCTCCTTTGTAAGATTATCGTCAGTAGAGCCACAATAAATACACTGCCCCACTTTGGGCCCATAGCTAGAAACTTGAGTTATTACCACTCTGGCACCTTCTATCTCAGCAAATCGAACCCCAATATCTGTATTACAACAAAGTACTCACAGCAAATATATTACTCGTACATTTCATACACCTACAAATTATTGACACCATGCAAACCAAATAACTAAGCTTTATGTTCACAAACCTACCGAGATTTCAGATGAAAAAGTTACTTCTAGTACTTGTATCTGCATACCTTGCTGTTAGCTCTCCTGCTGCGATGGCCGATCAAGATGCTTCGTCCATTTATCCAGAGAAAAAAGCGTTTGATGACTATGTTTTTGGCCAACCGCTACGCCTAGATCTATCTCAAATAAAACCTGCAGAAACAACAAAGTCATCAGCTCACGCAGAAAACACAACTTTCGCACCTGCAGCACCTCTATCTCAAGTTAGAGTAATTGCCGTTGGTTCTAACAATATAGGTTGGGAAAATATTCCAGTAGGTGCTCAAGCGACAGTACAAGATCATGGGGGAGCGTTTTTAGCCGTTGCCGTTTTAGAAATGGGCTATGGAGGCAATCCGATTGCACGTATGAATGGAGGAGTAGTCCCGTCAGCATCGATCTTCCGTCGTGATACCTTATGCTTTGTAAATGGAAGTGCCGCTATTCCATGCCCTCCTGGTAATACAGTTGCAGGGTTTATCGTTTACTGGGATGTTTCAGGGAATCAAAATGGCTTCTTCCAACATACAAATACATCTCTTAACTCGCCTTGGAATACACTTTCGGCTCAAATAAGTATCCGATAAAAATATTTTTAGTAAAAAAAAGCCGCCTAATATTTGGCGGCTTTTTTTTATGCTGAAACATTAAGTCTTCTTCCTGGTTCCGTAGCTGTTTGTTTTAAAACATCCAGAAGGTGTTGGTAAATTTTAGCGCCTTGCTCATCATTTCTTGACTGGCAACTACGAACACTTGTTTCAGCATAATCAATGAAATTCCACTTTTTCGATAAAGTTGCAGTGTCTTCTGTGCGAGGGCTACCATCTTCATTAATATTTAGATGGCAAAGCTGCATTGCCCCAAGCTCATAAAAGCTAATTTTGCCGTCATTGTACAAGTCAGTGGCTAATTTTGCCGCCTCCTTATCCGTCATGCTTGTCGGGTCATATCGACTCGAATCACTACTAGGGGCATCTGTCTGATAGGGTATCTTAGGCCGCATGCTGCTAGGAAAAGGACTTAGAGGGGAGACTCCTGAGATGTTCATTCATGGCACCTTGGTTGTTGATTCAATATCAAGCAAGCAAAAAGTAAGCCAGAAAAATACAAAACATTATGTCAAAGCACTCCTTCTAATGCCAATGTGTCTCACCAGAACTAAAGCTGGGAAAATCTAGTACCACCTAGCCTTATTTAAATAGAGCTCAACGGCTCTTTTTGGCGAAACTATCGAGGCAGGTGTAACTTCAGTTTTTTTTAAGCTGGGCCAGCGGCATGCCCGATGCAGGGTCTAGCCCCTTGGCTTTTGCCAGTTTTGCGATCAATTCATCGCTCGGCTTTTCAGGGGCGACTTTAGCCTGGTATTCTTTCAACCACTGAAATGTGCCATCCCACTTGGGCAGTTTGGCTGGTGGCAAAGGCACGATTTGATCCAAATCGGGCACTTTGGGATTGGCAAAATAATAAGCTGTCAACATCTTGCCAATGGCTTCGTAGCGCTTTGAGCGCTCATCGTCTTTTTCAAGGCCAAGGTAATCCAATGGGTTATCAGGGGAGGGGGCTTTAAATCCACCAGCTAAGTACGATGGAGCAAGTTCATTTCCTGCTGCCACGCCCAGTTGGTATGACTTAACTGCCTCTTTATAATGCTGATCAAGTTTTTGGTCACTACCTAGCTCAATAGCCGCTTTCCCGTGGCCTTGTTCTGCTGCACAACGTAACATTTGACGGGAAATATCCGGTGCAATATCAATTGGGGCCAGCTTATCACCTACATAATATTGCGCATCTGGATTACCTAAATCAGCCGCCTTGCGGAAATAGCGCAAAGCAAGATCAGGATCCTTTTTAATCCCTGCGCTGCCGTTTTTAATATAGAGGCCCATTAGAAAATAACCCGCAGGAATATTGGCTTTGATCAACTCCTCCGCCCAATCGGCCATTTCGGTGGAGCTGCCGTGTAAATAGCGGCTCATCATGCCATTCTGTAAATTTATACTAGCTTTATAATGACCATTGGCGGTAGCAATTCGGTAAAGTCGCTCAATTTCTGCAAAAACACCTTCATCTTGTTTCTGGGTATTATACTTTTCTAAAAATCGGGCGTATTTAAATAAGATATCTGCCTCGACAGGCAAGGCCGGTAAATGGTCTTTTTCGTAAGTACAAGTAAAGGCCAGCTTGGCTTTGATACCATCCAGATTATCCAATTTTCTTTCCTTAAAATCATTGCCGCAGGCGGTGATTGCAAGGATAGAAAACAAGACGGAGCAATAAATACGCACAGGTATTCTATTGCCTCTCGCCCCCCTTAAAAAATCATGCATCGGTATATTTTTCCAATTGCCATTCCATAGCCAGCTCCATTTTTTCAGGACCTTTTAACCATTGGGCTAGCCTATTGCTGCGGGGAATCGATGTTGAAATTGTCGGCATGGGCTGGCCTTTGCTTAGCAGATGGCTATATTGCTGTCCTTCAAAAGAGCCAAGCCATAGACCCGCCTCGGGGCAAGGCTGGCCGGTGCGGCAAAGCGTGCCAAGGGAAACACGGTCTGGCGTAGTGGCTGCGATGGTTGCTGGAGCAACTTCCGCTTTTTTAAGCTGGGCCAGCGGCATGCCCGATGCAGGGTCTAAGCCCTTGGCTTTAGCCAATCTGGCGATCAGTTCATCGCTTGGTTTTTCAGGGGCGACTTTAGCTTGATATTCTTTCAGCCACTGAAATGTGCCGTCCCATTTGGGCAGTTTGGCCGGTGGCAATGGCACGATTTGATCGAGCTCGGGGACTTTGGGGTTGGCAAAGTCATAAGCGGTCAACATATCGCCAATGGCTTTATAGCGTTTTGCGCGCTCATCGTCTTTTTCAAGGGCTAAATAATATAGTGGATGATCAGGGGGGGGGCTTTAAATGCATTTTCTAAATTTAATGCAGATATATCATTTCCTGCTAACACACCAAGTTGGAAGGCTTTTATGGATTTGGAATAGATCCCATTTAATTGAAAGTCCATACCTAAATCTGTTGCCGCCTTCCCGTGCCCTTGTTCAGCAGCACACTGATGCATTTGACGGGCGACATCCGGTGCAATATCAATAGGGGCCAATTTGTCCCCAACATAATATTGCGCATCTGGGTTGCCTAAATCAGCAGCCTTGCGGAAATAGCGCAAAGCCAGCTCAGGGTCTTTTTTAATCCCTGCACTGCCGTTTTTAATATAGAGGCCCATTAGAAAATAGCCCGCAGGGATATTGGCTTTGATCAACTCCTCAGCCCAATCGGCCATTTCGGTGGAGCTGCCGTGTAAATAGCGGCGCATCATGCCATTCTGTAAATTAATACTGGCTTTATAATGGCCATTGGCCGTGGCAATTCGATAAAGGCGTTCTATTTCTGCAAAAACACCTTCATCTTGTTTCTGGGTATTATACTTTTCTAAAAATCGGGCGTATTTAAATAAGATATCTGCCTCGACAGGCAAGGCCGGTAAATGGTCTTTTTCGTAAGTACACGTAAAGGCCAGCTTGGCTTTGATACCATCCAGATTATCCAATTTTCTTTCCTTAAAATCATTGCCGCAGGCGGTGATTGCAAGGATAGAAAACAAGACGGAACAATAAATACGCACAGGTATTCTATTGCCTCTCGCCCCCCTTAAAAAATCATGCATCGGCATATTTTTCCAATTGCCATTCCATCGCCAACTCCATTTTTTCAGGACCTTTTAACCATTGGGCCAATTTATTGCTGCGGGGAATCGATGCGGGAATGGAGGGCATAAGCTGGCCTTTACTTAGCAGATGGCTATATTTCTGCCCTTCAAAATAGCCAAGCCATAAACCGGCCTCTGGGCAAAGCTGGCCGGTGCGGCAAAGCGTGCCAAGAGAAACACGGTCTGGCGTGGTGGTGGTGGCGATGGGGGCAGGTGCAACTTCAGCTTTTTTAAGCTGGGCCAGTGGCATGCCCGATGCAGGATCTAACCCCTTTGCTTTAGCCAATTTGGCGATCAGTTCATCGCTTGGTTTTTCAGGGGCGACTTTAGCCTGGTATTCTTTCAACCACTGAAATGTGCCATCCCACTTGGGCAGTTTGGCTGGTGGCAAAGGCACGATTTGATCCAAATCGGGCACTTTGGGATTGGCAAAATAATAAGCTGTCAACATCTTGCCAATGGCTTCGTAGCGCTTTGAGCGCTCATCGTCTTTTTCAAGGGCTAGATAATTTAATGGATCATCAGGAGGGGGGGCTTTAAATCCACCCGCTAAGTACGATGGAGCAAGTTCATTTCCAGCCATAACACCAAGCTGAAAAACTTTTACTGCCTCAGGAAATAACTCGTCACCTTGTAAGTCAACCCCCAAATCTATTGCTGCGCCCCCATGGCCTTGTTCCGCAGCACACTGCCTCATTTGACGGGCGACATCTGGTGCAATATCAATAGGGGCCAATTTCTTCCCAATATAATCTTGTGCATCTGGATTGCCTAAATCAGCCGCCTTACGGAAATAGCGCAAAGCCAGCTCAGGGTCTTTTTTAATCCCTGCACTGCCATTTTTGATATAGAGGCCCATTAGGAAATAGCCAGCAGGGATATTGGTTTTGATCAACTCCTCCGCCCAATCGGCCATTTCGGTGGAGCTACCGTGTAAATAGCGGCGCATCATGCCATTTTGTAAATTAATACTGGCTTTATAATGACCATTGGCAGTGGCAATGCGATAGAGACGCTCAATTTCAGCAAAAACACCTTCATCTTGTTTTTGGGTATTATATTTTTCTAAAAATCGGGCGTATTTAAATAAGATATCGGCCTCGGCAGGCAAGGCGGGTAAATGGTCTTTTTCGTATGCACAAGTAAAGGCCAGCTTGGCTTTGATATCATCCAAATTATCCAACTTTCTTTCCTTAAAATCATTGCCGCAGGCGGTAAGCGCAAAAGTGCAAATCAAGAGTAAACGGGTCAACATATTTAATCCTGATCGCTAAGTTTTGGGTCGTCACGGTAAAATTCGACCAATGAGGCTATGGGGGACTTATGCTTACTTTGAGCCTCATTATTTTTGTTGATAATTTTTCCCCACTCTTCAAAAGCCTTCACCGGATCATCCTGTGCTCCCAATCCCTTGGTATGCAGCGCCCATAAATCACGGCGCATTTTCTGGGTGACGCTACCTGCTTCATGGGCGATATTTAATTCGCTATCTACTTCCATGCTGCGCACATTGATATTGGCCGAGCCGTGGGTGGTAAAGACATCATTAATGATCATCAGCTTGCTGTGGATATAAACAGGCGTCCATGGCGTCCAAGTTGGCTGAGGAGCTGGGGGCAGACTGCCTACCGGACGTGGCACGGGTCTTTCACCTTGTGAGCTTGCGCCATTGCGGTAAGTGCCATAGGCATCTGGCAGGGTGGACGCTTTCATGGATGAATCCGGCGCGACCAGCGTACATACAATCACCTTAAGCCCCGTCCTTGATTCGGGATGTACGCTGTAATCTGGGTCTTTTAACTCTGCTTGTTTTTTTTCTAGCTCAGCGGTTTTTTGTTTGGCCGCGGCTAGCTCTTGATTGGCTTGTTGGCGCTCGGAGTCGAGTGCTTTTTGGGCTTGTTTGCCCATGCTGCTGTTTGGGTTCAGCCCTACATTAGTTCTGCTGGCGTTATTGTTTTTAATTTGGGCAAGGTGTTGCTGGATTCTGGCCTGCTGCAATGCTTTTTCAGTATCGTCCAGCCTCATTTGCTTAGTGACGCCGGGGATATTATCTGCTTTACCTAGGCTATCCATCATTTTATAAGTATTGACAGTGCCAGGCCCCACGCCCTCGTCACTAGAATTTGTTACAACAAATAAGTGAACAGGCGGGTATTTGCCCGCATCGCTACCATGCGCTTCTTTGCTTTTAGCCAGATTGGCTGCAACGTCTTTGATCGTTTCCGCTAGTTTAGTCCAGCGAAAATATTGATTTTCCAGATATATAAAACCAAGTGAATTGTTCACGGCTTGCATATACAGCTTTTCAATATCACGCACGGCCTTTTTACTCTGAGATTGTGTGCGTAATATTTGCGCCATCAACAGCTTGCCCGCTCCATCTGGCCGAGGGCACAGCTTTGCACCAGCCTCTTTGGCCTTGCGCAAACCCATTAAATCTTCACCCGTTTCTTTTTGCCAAGCTGTTGCAAAGTTATGATGTAAATGCTCCAAAATCGGGCCATTCACTTTTGATGAAATATCTTGGCGAGGTTTATGGCCATTGGCCCCAAGATTGCCTGCGAAGCGCTGAATGCTATGTGCGTTAGTATCCCAATATTCGTCTAGCATATTGTGACCCATCACAAAACCACAGGCCGATTCAGGCAGCTCATAATCAATCACGACCATTTTTTGATGGTGAGTGACCGATGCGGCATACAGCTTTTGGGTGGTGCCACTGATTTCTTTTTCGCTGCGATTGATTTTTGCGCGGTAATAAATTTCTGCGCGTTCAAATGCATCAAACCCACGCCCAATAAAGCGTAGAGGAATACCTAATCTGGGGCTGAGCGGCTGGCACCAGTTTTCTTGCGCAACCTTCCAAGGCTTGCTGCCATCGCCGTACTGGCTGTACCACTTTTTATCGTAAGCATACTGATCATTGCTAGCCGTTTGCCCTGCTCGATCTTTAATCCCTATTGTTCCATAGCCGGGCAAATTAGATTCGCCGCCTGCGCCAGTAACATTGATCCCTGCTGGGGCCATTGCCCAGCCCAATACCCTCACCTTAACGCCTTCTTTAGCTTTTATAACTAACAGCTCACCAATTGATGGCTCTTTTCCATTGCGGATAAAATACATCGACGGCTGAAATCCCCAGCAAATAATATCAACTGTTTTTTTAGCTTTCGCAATCGCTAGGTGGACTTCACGGAAAGTATCTTCACCATTTATCAAAGGCTGATAGCAGGTAGGAACAGGGTGATATTCTGTTTTTTGTACAAACCACTTTAGGGAGGCTGTGGCACTGTCCGTTACTTTAGTGCAGATGGGTACTACGGTGTCTTTACTCATTAAGCCTTACCTTTGGCATTAAAAAGACCCTTCACGGTATCTAAGTAAGATTGGCGATGATCTGTATGCTGGTCTGGCTGATTGATTTCAGCGTTACTTTCTGGTTGGTGATGTTGTAAACCTTGGTTGGCAAGGTTTGCCTGCTCAGCATTACGATACTCGCTTGGCACTGGTATTTGGTAAGTCTCGCCGTTAGCGAGTACCAGCTTGTAATGTTGAGTCACAATTTCATGATCAACTAATAGCTGCCCTGTTGAATCCATCACATCTTTTTTGACCTCTGCCCCATCTGCAAACAAGGTATAAGGCATCCCAGCCAAGCTGGCATCGGTTGTGCCAGGTGTTTGCTGCAAGTTTAATTTTATTTTTTGTTTCGGCGTACCTTGGGGGAAAGCGGGATGTTGGGCGGTCATTTTAGCGGGGCCGCTTACATCATGATTCGCACCTTTTACCGTTACCGTACCGGGGCAATGAATCTCGATATTGCCGCCTTTCAGCCGGATATAGCCGCCCCCTGCCGTGACCAGAATTTCGTCTTTGGCCACTACGGTAATGCTTTCTTTGCAGGCAGTGACTTTTAAATCTTTATCGCCGGTAATTTCAATATCGTCGCTTTGCGCCTGCAGTTGGATTTTGCCCTTGGCAGCAATTAGCTTCAGTGCAACTTTGTCTTTTACTCCCGCTACAAACAGACTGATGTGTTGGCCTACATTATGTATCCAGCGGCGGCCTGAGGTTTGATTGGTGTCGCGCAGCGCAACCAGATCTAGGTTGGTGCCTGCGGTGAGCGTCTGGCTTTGCGGGCTGGTGATGGCCACGCCGTCTTCCCCGTGCAGCAGGATGATTTTTTGTTGGCCTACCTGGCCTTGGGATTTACTCTTGCCGTCTTTATCGGTATTGCTGCCTGCTTCCAAGCTTTTGCTGGCGTGCACATGGTGATACAGATGGCCGGAGGTGGCTTTGTCGCCTGCGCTATTGTCGGGCTTAACGGTTTTATCGCCTTCGCCGGTTTCGATAGTATCAGCGAGTTGGTTGGTGGCCGTTTCGCCTAGGCTTTGGGCCAACGCTAAAGCTGATTCGAGCTGGCTTTGGGCTGGGCTGTGGTCTAGCTGCTTGCCCGATGCACCGCTCTTGGCTTCGGTGCTGATCAGTAAGCCTTTGGCGCGGATGGCTCCCTGATTATCCGTGCGTAATTCAAAGCCTTCGCCGCGTGGTTCGCCTTTGCCGTCGGCTCTTGGGTGGATTAAGTAGCCAAGGTTGAGCTGGGTTTTGCCGTGCTCGCTGGATAGCTTAGTGCGTACTTCGCCCTTGGTGTCATCAAACAGCAGCTCGCCGTACTGGCCGCCTTCATGTTCTTTGGTTTTGATACCTGACAGTGTTTTATTAGCGGGTAAAGCACCAGTGCCGCTAAAGGCGGGTACTGGATGGCTGCCGTTATAGACCACTCCAGTGACTACAGGGCGGTCGATATCGCCTTCAACAAAGCTGATGGTCACTTCCTGGCCAATGCGCGGGATGAACTGATGTCCCCAGCTTGCGCCTGCCGATGGCGCGGCAACCCGTATCCAGCAGGAAGATTGCTCATCCATATTTGCGCCAAACTCAAGATGTTCTGCAGGCCGGGCCCAGTGAAATTGCACTTTTATGCGCCCTAGCTCGTCGGTATGCACTTCTGCACCGGCAGGGCCAACAACGGTGGCGGTTTGCAAGCCTGGGCTGGTGGGCTTGGTAAATTCTTGCTCGCCCAGATGGCTAAGCACAGGCTGGCCGCGCCTTTGGGCGGTGAAATCGGCTTGGTAAGGCGCGTTATCTTTGGCTGACGTGGCAAGCAGGCTAGGTGCAACTAAGCCAAGTTGCAGGGTTAAATCCACCGGCAAATTATTATAGGCGGTGAATTTAAGCTCAGTGATGGCGAATTCGCGCTGTTCAGCCGAATCGAAATCATGCGCAGGGTGATCTTCTAATCGGAACCATTGGCCTGCTTGCAGGCTGCGCAATGTGCCAGAGCCGGTAAATGATTTCTTTTGCCCGTCTAAAGCATCTTGGCGCAGTTTTGCATCTTGGTTAAGCTCGTCTAAATTGCTGGCATAGTAATGCGCTTGTGGGTCGTAATATTCCAGAGTTGATTGGATTTGTTGCCCACCTTCGCCTTGGTCGATCGCGCTATTACTTGAGCTGTGGCTGGTACTGCTAGCTTTGTAGTCGAAGCTGGCAAGGGAAACAGAGCTACTGCCAATTTTCCTTTGACTGTTCCATTGGGTAAGAGAGTCACTTTTCTCGCTCGCATCGGCACGGTGAAAGCGGGCGGTTGGCTCCAAAGCTTCTGGGATGGAGAATACGTCATCAAAAACCACAAGCTGCACTTGTGGGGAATCGCCCGCCAAATGTTCAAATCGCCATGATAAACCGCATTCTTTCAGTTGCCTGGACAAGAACGAAAGATCATCCTCTCGGTATTGCACGCAGTAAGATCGGGGCGGGTATTCGCCGGACAATTTAAAGTCTAGCGTTTGTACTGAGGCAAACACAGGATTCTTGGCCTGATGCTCTGCCAGTACCTGCTTCACAATATCGATGATCGATAAGTCTTGGAATACCCGCGAAGTGCGACGATATCTAAGTAGCGCAAAAGGCGGCTCTACTGTGAGGGAGTATTGAGCAAAGCCGCCATCAGATCCCAATAATTGCGCCTGGCTAATTACCCCGCAACGCTCGATCGCATTGCCATTGGCGTCAGCTATAGACAATACCACCGGCTGGCCTAGCAGCGATTTGAGTTCTAAAGAGCCGTCGGGGGACAGGCAGTTAACCTGATAATGATAAGCGTAATTAATCCCCTCGCTACCGATCACATGCTGGGGTAGCAACTGCTCGCCCCATGCTGCACCATCGCCTAGCTGAAGAGAGATAAGTCGCTGATCTTGATTAAAAGCAGCGGCGAATGAAGCAAGCAGATCAACGGTCATAAGAAACCAAGGGCTTACAGGAAGGATGCTATATTACACGAAGCTTTATTCTTGCTGATCTACCATTGCAAAGATTGTATGGTGTAATTATGAACATAGTTAGAATTTGTAAGGTAAACCACCTATTAGAATATCGAGATAGAACGCCCAAGTGGCGGGGATATCTCCTGATTGATTTTGTACGAGATCTGCAACACCATCGCTTAAGCCCACTAACGGATATGCTACGTATCTGAACAAAAAAATATCAAGAAAAGTGACCTTATACTACGTATAAAGTACGTCGTATAAAGTGCGGGGTGTAAAACACAGCCCAACTACCGTAGAAACAATGAAGAAATCATAGCGAAAGATTTAAATGAAATTTAAGCCAATAAAGACACACCGGCTATCAGTTAGGAAATATTGCACTAGCTTTTATTTTCCTGCTAAACTATCATTTTGATAGGTTAGTGAGATGACGATGGGTGTTGAAATACAGACCATGACTCATCTAGAAGCGATGCAAACCATCAAAGCGGCATTCAGCTCTGGTGATAATTTCGTAACAACCAGCCATGCAAGTGAGCGCATGGCAGAACGTGAAATTAGCTTGCACATGATCCGTCATGCTGGGAAAAATGGGCACTTGCAGCGCCCGCCCGTTTTTAATGAGGCACACAAAAACTTTGAGTGTCGCATTCAGAATTACTGTGCTGGTATGAACTATGTTGTTTGTGTTGCTCTATCCAAGAACGATGATGGCGTAATTGTTATTACCGTCTGGGAAGTTAGCGAAGAATAACTCGCCAACACTTATACATCTATTCGCAAAAAAACGTGCTGCTCTAGCGCGGGAATTAAGGCGCTATTTTGCAATAGCGTCTTTTTTCATAAGCGAAACTCTTAGGTATGAAGATAATGACTCAGCTATATCACTATACGATGTGTGGTTTAGACAACGTATATCTTGAAAATGGCTATACGCACACCCAAACCACCTATGGTCCAGCGGTTAAAATCGAAGACTCCGAAGGTCTTGATCGAGCAATTGCTGTTGCCCTTATCAACGGCAACGCTCCACTCAACGGGAAAGAGATCCGGTTCATCAGAACGATGATTGGCATGTCCCAAGGCGACCTAGGCGCTCAATGGTTCAACAAGGATGCGCAAACGATTGCCCGCTGGGAGAAAGGCACCAACCAGATCCCTTGCGCTGAAGAAATGCTATTTAGACTATTCAGCAAGGCATTTCTGGATGGCAATGAAACTGTACGCCAAGCCGTTCATGCGCTTAATTTTATAGATCGAGTGAAAAACCAGAACATCGTTCTATCAGAGACAGATGGCCACTGGGTCCCATTAACCCAAATCATCGAGCCTGAAGAATGCACTGGGTAATCTACGACTCTAAAAACAAAAAAGCCACGAAAAGATTCGTGGCTTTTTAACTTTAAAGCCCCTTATCCCGGTGGGAGCTGACGTATCAAGTATTGCGCCTAAAGTTCAAAAAGAGTAATTGTTTTTTTATACGGAAACCGCAACAATTCTAGCGCCAATTGTACAGCTCACGACAAGAACCAAACCTTGCCAGCCTGTGTGTTTCAGCCCCATTATTTCGGCTTACGGCATGCACCAACTTTATTTTAATGATTTACCTGCAGTTGATACGGTATGCGCACGCCAGGCTCATCCGCGTGGAAGTCTTTAGGGTTACGGGTGACCAGTAATAAATTATTTTCTTGAGCTGTTGCCCAAATAATAGCATCCGGTAGCTTTACCCTTTTAGCCTGCCTAATTTCAACGGCCCTGCGTGCAACGTGCATATCGACGGGCAGTAGTTCAAAAGATTGTAAAAAAGCCTCTGTCTCAAGCCGATCTAGGTCTGTGGCTCCTGCCATTACCTCCATCCAGGTAATCATGCTGATTGCCACTTCGGTATAACGGGATAGCTCGTTACGCGCTTCTTCATGGCCATTCAAATAGTCGATCAGAATATTGGTATCGAATAACGCTTTTACCATTCTTCGCGCATTCCGTTTTCATACTCCACCCCATCGATGGCCCGTGTTTTCCACAAGCCAAATGCTTCATCTGTTTTAGGTGTATTGGCTTGAATAAATGCGTCAATAGCACGCCTCACAGCTTCAGCCCTGCTGATACCTGCTCGCTCACAGACCTTGGCCAACGCATCTATTTTGTTATCTGGTATATCCATCAGTGCCCGCATAACAGCATCTCCATGTTTACGATATACATATCATATATCAAAATCAGGTAAAACCAAAAAGTCAATATTATTCGCGCCATGAACGGCTTAAACATTCTGTCTTAAAACCCGTTCCGGGACACTTATAGTTAGTCCGATATTTGTATACATTTTTTCGGACAATAAATCAGGCTTATAGATGAAGGCACTCGATTAGCAGCCTTTATTCAATGAAATACTACGTATATGCTACGTATATCTTAAGCAAGATACAGGATGTAATTATTTATACTACGTATTAAATACGTAGTATAAATTGATAAATACAGGCATAAAATCTAACTCCAATCTTTCCCTATTTTATCGATCGTGTAAAAAGTCAGACTATCGTTTTATCTAAGGGAGATGGCCACTGGGTCCCATCAACCCAAATCATCAAGCCTGAGAAATGTACAGTGTGATTTACGATTCTAAAAACAAAAAGCCACGAAAAAATTCGTGGCTTTTTAATATTAAAGCTCTTTAACCTATTGGGAACTGACGTATCAAAAATTACGCCTAAAGTGCACGATTCCTTGCTCTTCCACTACGGAAATACGGCTGGTCTTAGAAGAGGCAAGCGCCTTAATTGCCCCAAAAGAAATCACTTTCCCTTCCAAAACTACGGGCCTTTTTGAGTGGAGAGCCCCTTCAGTAGTCACGCCGTTATGCTGGTATAGCAGTGAATAATTGGACATCATTTTTCCTTAGCCCTTACACAAAAAAATCGAAGAGACGTATTAGTAGTACCTCTCTTCGAAAACCCAAAACGTCATAAGCTCACACACAATAACGCGACCTACTTCCGCGCTTCAAGCCTTCAAAATACACGTACTCAAAACTAATAGCTGCCATGTGCTATGGCATCTTGTCTGCTCGATCTAGGCTAGTTTCCTCACCAACCCTGCTTGCTGCATCTGAAACTTCATCGGCCTGATTTGGGTATAGACTTTTCATCAAATGAGCACGAAGAGATCTTGAAACAAGCACCAAATCCCCTTGATCAGAAATTTCATATACCCCTGTCTCTTGTCGCCCGCTTGGTAATTTTTTTGGCATTAAACCTGTCCATTTCTTCTCAATTTCAAAAGATTTCGCACGGCAAAGAACAACCCTATCGTGCCAAAATATACTGAATCTACTATGGCATTATCAGGCTGTGTTAGAAACACAACGTGCTCATTAAACGTCACGCGGCCCATGCTTTTAACCTCCCAATATTCTTTAGCTTCTGAAGCCAAGGAATGTAACGTCGGAATTTCAATACGCCCTGCAGCAGATGAATTTATCACCATCAAGCTTTCTAAACTGGCCCCTTCAATCACCCCAGATACATGCAAAACTGTCAGCATAAAACTCTGAAATTCTGTCTTAATAACCCAGTGAGAAACACACTCTGAAACCATCTTTTCGCGTCGTGGAACCTGAATTTGAATGACTTTAAAAACTGATTTTTTGGCATACCATCTACATATCGCTTTCACATAAATTTTAAGCATTTTTGGTAATAGCCAAACCATCAACTTATGATCATTTGCGGGCTGGCGTAACAGAGATCTCGTAATCGAAAAGCCCGCAGCTAACATAAAAGCAATAACCGTAAACGTCTTGATAGCATTAACTCGAACCTGTTCGGGCAGCGATAAAAGAACAACCGCCACAGCAAAAGTCACTCCCAACAAGCTAATCCACAGCAAGGTTTTAGGCAACGCTTGCATGGTGATAATCATTGAGACAATTGCGAAAAAAGATAAGCACATGGCAATGCAGAACAAAAAATTAATAACCAGGTTAGGTAACGGAATTAATTGAAGCACGCATAACATTATGCCGAAGCAAATTAGAATCGCTTTGGAAATTTTTGACGCCAGCTTATCTATAAATAGTGGAGCAGTTTTAGACATACAAACCTACTTATTCATGTAAAAGAACGAGGCTCAGAACAGTTTTTTTGCCCTTTAAATTTGATTTACTGGGGTACTAGATCGGGCGATATTATCTTCAGCAATTTTCATAAAAGACAACTCAAGATCATCATCTGACATCTCATTCAAACCGTACTTTAATGCGAGCCTGCCCAGGCGATCTATTTTAACTTTCAGCTCTTTCTGCTCTTCAGCCTTAATTCTTTTTTTCAAATTTAGCAGCTCAGCCCGATGCTTTGCCTCTTTATTTTTCAGCTCCAACACACCACTTTTAGCACCGGCCATCTCTTAATCCCCTTTAAAGAAGTTCAATTATTTAAGCCCCTATTTTACGACAGGGCTAGTGTCGCCTCGTTTGCTAAGTCCCCCTATATTTCACGCCATTAGTACACATAAAACTAAAGCCGTAAAAAAATCACTTAATGAGTGATAATTAGAGAGACAAATCAATGCCGTTAATTATCAATGATTTACCCCTATAAATAATGTGATACTTACAGGAGATTAAAAACTGAACGCAAAATAATGTTGACACTTACAAGTGTTTTACTTAGATTGATGTTGCAGTCACAAACGCAAGCTGAGCGTTCAATAAATGCAGCGCCTCTAAAAAGGGCAAATCAAAAATGCTGGTAGAGATACCGGACTAGGCTAGGATTACCTAGACCATTTAGAGGAGTTCGCTCCTTTTGTAGATCGGTAGAAATAGCATCAAGCGATTGTAGCTATTTGAATACTGATGAGTTAAGAAGTACGGCCATGGCAATAGCTTAGGCACATAGATCAGTTTTTTTTCAGACTGACAGAAAAAAAGCGGTAGAAAATATCGCTCCTATTGGCGCTCGCCAATGGGTCAAGTAATCCACCTGTTGTTCTCTCGAACAACACATACCAATGCATCTTAAGTAAGCAAATTTCGCAACGCCTGTAGTGTTGGCATTTTTTCGCCCCTATCTACTTCGCACAACGCGCTTTTTGTTTTTTTTGATCCATTGAATAGATCGGCCATGCAGAGCCGGTTGGTAAAAAAATACGCATATAGCCCCATAGCACCCGCAAGCAGCCGCTTGAATTACATACCGAACCTCCCTATCGCAGGCGTGGCAATCGTTATGGAATTGTGCAGAACTGATCGCTCAAAAGTAGGCCCATTGAGTGAAGATATGATCAGGATGGAGGTGCGAAAGAATTAGTTGCCGGTACTTATAACCGGATCATTGCTTATCGGGTTTTGTCTCCCGGTAAGCCTACGCCTAGCGTAGCCCTGTATTGCGTATGCCACGCACAACAGGAGGATGAATTCAGCTCTAAAGAACATGGCTGGCCAAGATTTATTAATCGCAACACCTGTGGTACTGCAACCGCACAGCATTGAATATTGATGACCTCGACTGCACGGGTATTGAATTGATTTACAAATACAGGCAGAGCACAGCATGAACACACTTAAACAGGCAGCAATCAATAAAGACCGAGCACGCCGGAAGCGAGTAAACACAAGTAGCCCAGCTCACAGCCCAACAGTAAAAAAAGATTTGCAAGTCGAAAGAATGGCCACGAGATTGCGCGAAAAAAATGGCGAATTGCAAATAAGCCCACTGCACCTCGATATATGCACCCTGCTTGCGGAGCACAGCGGCAAACCGGCCAAGATGAAGCACAGCCACCACAATATTGTGAGTGACGAAACCAGAGATAAAAAGGCAACAACGATCTTTAACGCATTCAAACAATTGCGCGGGCTTGGTTACAAAATTGAGCGTAGTCACTCACTTGGCCAGAAGCATTTGATCGCATTGTTTTCGCTTTGGCAGGATCAAAATTTAAGCGCATCAACAATCGAAAATCGTGTCAGCGTATTACGTCAATTTTGCTGCTGGATGGGGAAGTTTGGCATTGTTGATGATGCAAAGGCCCAACTTTCTAAGCCTCTGCCTAAACGGGCATACGGGGCAACAAGTGACAAAACGTGGACAGGAAATGGTGTTGATGTGCTCAGTAAAATTGAAGAAGTTGCCGACGAAAATTTAATTATCGGCTTACAACTCAAGCTTCAATATCATTTTGGCCTGCGCCGGAAAGAGAGCTGGCTATTCCAGCCTTGTATCGCCGACTGCCTGGATATGATTGAGCTATCGCGAGGGACCAAAGGTGGCCGTGGCCGTGTGATTGCGATCAAGACGGTAGAGCAACGTCAGTTGCTCGATACCTGTCGATCCCTTTTCAAAGGAAAGGCAACGATGGTGCCGAAAACCTACAAGACACTAAAAGAATGGGAAAACCATTATGCCTACGTTTTGCGCAAACATGGCATAACAAAAAATGAGCTCGGAATCTCCAGTCATGGGCTTCGTCATGAATTTTCAAATGAGCAGTATGAAAAATTAGAAGGCGTGCCATCACCGATTAAAGGTGGTGTATTGCGGCCACAGCAGGACATGGATACTCGTTACCGTATTTCTCAAATGCTCGGGCATGGCCGACCTTATGTAACGAGCTGCTACATCAGCAGTCCAGGCTTATTAAGAAGGCATCAGGCGGAGACACAAAACAAAGATATGGCGTAGTAAATACGTAGTATTTCTACTATTTGATTGATTTGTTAGGGGCAATGAATAATTACTACGTATCAATTACGTAGTTCAAGTAGTACTCAGTTAAATTTAGCCTTCTCTCCGTTCAGTTTTTATTTCAGCATCCGTGAATCGAATTGATACGCCCGTAACGATGACAACTGAATTTGTCTTGCTGCTGGATGGCGAGGGTTAATTACGAGATTTAAAGACTCTGGCAATAGCGCTGAAGGAACAATCAAGCCGAGATACCGGCCTGTATTTAAAAAGCTGGAACCGTATGCTTGTGTTTCCTCGGTAGCGCTCTCGCTACTCCATGAGAGTGGCAAACTATCCCTTGTAGGCTGAAAATATAGCTCTGGGTCATCAGGCAGTGACAACTCAACGATTACATAATCATCAGGCAAGGTATCACCCAAGTGAACAAACGTCTCAAGCACACATATGGCCGGTGTAAGCCCAGCATATAAAGCAAAATCACCACGACGATTCCATCGTTGTCCAAACCGAGCTGCACCAGTTCCGCTTAGGTCTTCAGCATAAATATTTTTTGCAATTCGCCACACCTGCATCAGAACCCACCACCGTGAACAATAGCGGAAAGTGTGCGCCGAATATGCATAGCTCCTTCTTCTGTATCCAAGTATTGCAATGGAGACTCACCACTAAGTGTGTTCAAACGGGATGACATCCAATGGCCCGCTTTCTCTTTGCTACCAAAAGCCTCGGAGGCCAGAGTTTCAATCTCTGCGATTCGCATTAAACGCTCAGACTGAACTTCATTCATTAACAATTGATTGTCTTGGTAACGTTTACGCGTGGTCTTTGGTAAGCCAATAGCTGCCTCGATTTCATCTTGTGAAACCAGTAAATCACGCGCAAATACTGGAACCAACTGAGGAGGAAACCCTTTCTTAATCAGGATACGCCGATTAGGCGACGAAAAAGCACGCATTGAATCTTGGAATTGTTGAATAGAGCCTACGGAAATATTTATGCCAAGAAAATCGACAACAACGGGGTGAATCGCTGCTTTACTGGGGGTTACATTCCCCCTATTTGGTAGCGCTGGCCCTGCTGATGTTACTAACTTCAGTTGCTTCATCACGCTCTCCATAAAAAGTCCAAATGGTCAGTTAATTATAACCAAATGGATCAATCTTTAAAGGTGAATTGCATCATTATTTATTTCTGAGGACAAAAAAATATGTTTAGCTTAAAGCGCTTATTTTTTAAGCACACCAATCGATCGCGTTACTTTTAGCGGTTCAGTACAACGTAACACTGAATTAACGAGGTCTTTATCCACAGATTGTGTGAGCAACTTAGCCTTTCCCAAGGAAAATATTACTAGCAAACAACAAAAACCAAACAAAAAGTACGTATAACGCAAGAACCATACGTAGTAAATACGTAGCATATCTCACCAAATATTACATAACACTACGTATTTACTACGTATATTTTAGTTATTGATTGCTAAATAAGAGCTACTTGACAGCCTACATCGGCTCAAGCTAATGTTATGACTCATACCCTATCTTTATCGCTTTACGACGTGCGAGCTGGCCACGGATAGACACACAGCAAGGACTCCCTGTAGTCCCTATTCAAAATCTTGTGCTTTATGCAAGTTCGACATCTTTGGTACAGATGTGTGATTTCACCGTGATCCTTGCCGCTTTACCTCGGCACTCCCCTCTACCCAAGTAAGACCATCCCCACGCATTTTTAATGCACTTGGATGGCTTTGGCACGTCCTGTTTCGCTTAAGACCGCCTGCGGCCACGAAACCCACTCTCATCGCACATTGCGCATTAAACATCACCTAGATTGCACTAATCTCCCGGTGATTTTTTTTGCGTGTCGTCATGAGAGCATCTGCCAGGCTGCTGAGAACCTTGTTCTCGCAGTCTGGCCATCAATTCCAGTGCTCGCTTCACCCCTACACTGAAAACCTACCTCTGTTATGAACTCTGAGGTATTCCCTTCCCTTTTTTTTATCAACTACGATTTACTCACCCACTGGGCGCACTACCCCAATGGGGATATTGCGTCGTCTTTAAGGAAAACATGATGAGCAAAGAAATCGCTTTAAACAGCAGCATGAATAAAAAAGAAAAATCATTCATCGTCTGCTGGACAATTGGCGATACAGATCACTGGCAGCCATACCTTCTTGGCGATCACAACGACCCAGAAGCTGAAGCTCTAAAACATTACGATCGTTTAATCGAAAGCGGCGTAAGTTTAGTCAATGTGACAGCCGTGATTAAAAGCACAGACTATGCAGAACCAACTCTTTGCACTAATCCAGACAGCACACATACTTTTACAACGAAGCAGGTACTTGCATTACGTTGCATTTTTGCCGACGCGTTGGGGGCCTTTCAAAACAAAGTAACGCCCACAGAGCATGATTGGAAAAACCACTTACTTAGTTTGCAAGATCTTAAAGACGCGTTTCCTTCCGTACTCAGCAATTCACCGGAGACAGAAGATCTGCATTTAGCTTAAATAAATTCACCTTCATTCAATCCCCATTGGGTCATGCCCACTGGGGGCATGATTCCCTTAAGAAAGGAACAATCATGCAAATTTACACATCAGCTCAAGAAACTTCACCAAACTACTCTTTGGATGAGATGACACAGCTCCTGCAAGCAAGGGATCGCTTGCTTGCAATATGGGACAGCACATTAAAAAGGGAATGTGTAATAAAGAGTCCCAAAGCACTGGTAGACTACTATCAGCTCGTATTTGGATATGACGGCCTAGAATCTTTCTTTGTATCCTACCTTGATGCCAAGCATCAAGTAATCGCCACACACCGAGAATTTAGCGGAACAGTCAACGAGGTCAGGGCTTACCCTCGTGTCATTGCACGTCGAGCACTTCAGCATGACGCAGTTGCAGTTGTATTAGCTCATTGCCATCCAAGCGGACACGCGGAACCAAGCCAATCCGATTTAAGAACCACAACCGAAATTAAAAACGGTTTAGAGCTCCTGAATATTAGCGTCCTAGATCACATCATCGTAGCAAGGAAAAATCATTACAGCTTTGCAGAGCATGGTCTTCTATAGCCTTTGGTCGTCAGACCAAAGAAACAAGAACACCTTAACGAAAGCGCGATGAAGTGAGATCTTTAATGGTTAAAAAACATAACTTTGCGGCTAGGAAAATGGCAGACCATTTCCGAGTGGTTGGCCTCGCTGGTGCAGGGGGGTTTTATGTGGCTGGCACAAAGGTATCAGGAGATGAGTACATTATCATTTGTGCCATCGGTGCTATACTAATTTGGATGTCTGCATTCGCTGCAGCAACCCTATTAGATTTAATTTTTGGGGAGCCAGATCAATGAACCCAGTTCTTACCCAAATCATCCAACTAGCTTTAGTATTTATCTTTGCAATTATTTTCACAGGCGTGGCCGCAGGTTTAGCGTTGTCGTGGAATAGTCGCAGGCTGAAACGTAACGATGATAATCAAAAAATAAAACCAAGCTAAAAGTTACTTTTAGCTCAATAAAGCCTACGTTTCGACGTGGGCTTTTTTACGTCTATTTTTCAAACCCAGTGGGTGCATCGACACCTAACGGGTTGGTGTACCTGCTTATTACGAGATACACCATGAAAAAGCTAGCAATTTCGATTACCGGCAAAACAACGTTAGATTTAGAAAATTCCATACTTGAGGTTCTAAGGCTGATAAGTAATGGCAATACTTCAGGTTTCGATTCAAACGAGTCTGGCCAATATACTTTTGAAGTAGAAAGCCGAACAGAACCCAGTGCCTTTCCAGAAGAGTTTTACAAAGGGCATTGGTATTTAGATCTTGAAACAAGTCAGCTTTATATCGTTCCTAATAGCCAGTATGCAATTGCCGAAATTATCGGGGCTGACGATGAAAAGCTGGAGTTACTCAACACAATCTATCGAGAAACACCATTCGATAAAATTAATCCATTACTGATCGCTGAAAAACTCCATCTTGAAATTGTTATTGATGCACTTAAGCGCTTTGATCCAGATGAAGAGTTTTACTACGTAGCGTAATATTTTTTTAAAATCTAAATTGGAAATAAAAAATGACCATTCACTCAACACATCCTGATTTAATTACACGTATTCATTCAAATGTTTTACTTATAAAAGCAGGATATGACGTAAATGACCCAGATGTTATAGATTTAGCTTACCACCCTGAACAGCTCAATGGCAAAGTTATTGATGAACAACATAAATCATTAAATATAAACGCACTGGAATATTATCTTGATCATTTATATTCTAATTGCGAAAAATCAAATACATTTTTTGACAAAGTAAATGGAAAAGTAATCGATAAAATGTGTGATAATTTAACAATCACTTTAATTATTATGTTCATACTCTTGATGGCAACATTGGCCGTTATAGATAGCTTTCATTCAAAAGAGTTTACATTTATCCCTGTTGATGAAGTTCAACGTTTCTGCTTCTCATTTGAAACATCAAAACCATACACATTTTCGCCGGGAGGAGAGTATACGTTTAACGGAAAAAACTATCGGTGCGAACAGGTAGCCAATTTTTACCAATGGATACCTATCGATAGCAATGCAAATAACTAGACCTAGCGATTAATGCCAGCGCTAAATAACAAAGCCGCTCCCCTTTCAGGGGAGCGGCTTTTTACAGCTCAAACATATAGGGAGTGGCCGCACTTTGGCTTAAGCCGTCACCTGGGCCATGTAAGGTTTTGAAGTCATATCGGTCGTTGAATTTGAAAACGGGACTATTTGTTTTTCTAAGGATTAGATAACATGTGACCATGACTAATCTATGAGTAGTGAGCGGTGCAAAACTCTCCCGTACTAAAATTGCAGGACATGGCAAGTTCAACCTCGACTAGCATTGAAGAATTGCTATCAAGAGCAAAGATGATATCAGTAAAGCTAGGCTTACAAGATATATCCGATTGGCTTGAATATGAGCTAAATGGTTATCCATCAGCAGACATTCTTCCTGATTACCGAATTTTAAAAGATATTCCAATCAAAGCATGGAATCCACACAGGGGATGGATTCCATGTGAGGTTGGTAATTTTGCAAATAGTGAAACACAGGATATCTACGATGAGCTAACAACGGTTAGCATCAGCCAACCAGTGTCAATGCTGACTGAATTAGCCAAAAGTGAGGAAACGTTGCATGCTGATCTACCTTCTTATCTGGCGACTGTATTAAATGCAATGACTAACACCAATTTCCAGATGAAATGGTTTATCCCCTCAACTCAAATGACTAAAATACTTTCAAACACGCGATCAAAAATACTCGACTGGGCATTGTTGCTTGAACAAAAAAATATTTTAGGTGAAGGATTACAGTTTTCTAATGAAGAAAAGAAAGGGGCGGCAGAAATGACAATAAATAATATTAACTTCCATGGAAATGTTAATAACGCTGGAACAATAGGTGCAGGCAATACTGGTGATATTAGCCAGCAAAACAGGATCATTGCAGGTGACTTCAGTTCGCTTGAACATCAACTTAAAGAATATGGCATCCAAGATAAGGATATTGCTGAATTAAAGCTGGCTGTTGATGGCTCTCCTGCTCCTACTTCATCAGCTAATTTAGGTCATAAGGTTGGAGGTTGGCTTGGAAATATGATTGGAAGCGCTTACTCAGGTAGCCTTAAAATTGCCGGATCAGTTGCTCCAACTCTGCTTACTAATGCGCTCTGCCACTACTACAATATTCCTGCTTGATCCCCTTGGAATTTGGGAAGCTGAACGGGCACTTTCAAGCATCCTCAATACTATTTGAAAGAGCCCGCAATAACTTCATTAAGGCACTTCAATCAAGATCTGTTCTTACCAACTTGAAACATGTGGTTGCAACGATTACAAAGAAACGAGTCATCCCATATGGCTTTGAGAGGTGGCCATGTTTTCGAGTTGTAATTAACAGCAAAGACTATCCAAGCTACAGAACCTGCAATCCACAAAGTGCCAGCAAGCCCAGCAAGTACCTTGTTGTGCCCCATAAAGAGACTAAGAACAAAATACGCTAGAAAGATGTACCCAAGCGGCTTCAATAGTCGCTTTTTAGGTGGAGGAGAAGCCTTCAGAGACATTGCTGTCTGGGCAGTTCCCCGTGTTTTCGTTTTTGCTAACCCTAGGCCCAAACCACCTCGGCCCAGCCCGATACCTGATGTATTGGATGAAGTATTAATGTCAGATATTCCGTGCTCAAAGATCACAGAAAGTCGCTGTGTCGCATCGCTATTACATGTAGGGCAATTTAAGTCTGTACTCATTGTCATCTCGCTGATTTTATCCTTCGAACATTGTAACAAAGTAGTAAAACTTTGAAAGAAATTATGCTGATTTAATATGACTATTCTCAAAATAATTCAAATAATTAGCACTTCCCTTTAATGTTGCAAACAATAAGGGCTTCGTAGATAATGAAAATTCATGCTTCAATCATTAATTTGACGTGCGAACTGAACACGAGCTGAAACACAGTCATTGCGTATAGCAAATCGCCTCAACTTGTATTTTTCACCCCCCAAACACAAAGAAGATTATTCAGTTTTTTTGTGTAGCAGATCTTGAAGCCGTTTGTACTAAGGCACAGATCAGCATTTAAGCTTTTCACTTTTAAATTCACCCCACTGGGAACACCATCCCAGGCGGGCATGGTGTTCTTCTTTTTTGGAGATTCATCATGTTCGGTACTTCTCATTTAATGCACAGTAATCGTGGCGCTATCGCGTCCTCTCTAAGCAATGACCAACTCCGTCGTGCAGCTTCAAGCGTCTTTGCTGAAGATCCTCACGACAGTCGTTCTGAGCGTTATCAGTTCATCCCCACCATCCAAGTACTTGATGCCATGCGTGCTGAAGGTTTTGTGCCGGTCCGAGCCATGCAAAGTAAGACGCGTGATCTCGACCGCCGAGATCACACCAAGCATATGGTTGTGCTTCGACACCAAAATGATTTATCCAAAACAGATATTTGCCCTGAAATTATTCTATTAAACAGTCATGACGGAAGTAGCAGCTACCAGTTGCATGCTGGCTTATTCCGCTTTGTCTGCTCCAATGGAATTATTGTTTCTGATGCCACTTTTGCGTCTGTGCGAGTACATCACTCCGGTCGAAATTTGATTGATGATGTTATCGAAGGGACCTATGAAGTTGTTAAAGAAACACCCATGTTGATGGGCAAAATAGACCTGATGCAATCCACGCAATTGAACGATCGGGAGCGAAATATTTTTGCTGAATCGGCATTAGAGCTGAAATATGAAAGCGCAGATGCAGCTCCCATCGACAGTTCAAAGTTACTTTCTTATCGTCGATCAGAAGACAAACTGCCTGACTTATGGACCACCTTTAACACTGTTCAAGAAAACTTGATCCGTGGCGGATTAAGCGGAAGAACAGCCAAAGGGAACCGGACGTCAACACGCGCAGTGAAAGGCGTATCTGAGAATGTACGCCTGAATAAAGCTTTGTGGACGCTGGCCGAAAAAATGGCTCAGCTTAAGCATTAATTTTTAAAATCGCACCGAAGCTATTATGGTGCTTATCAACGAAGAGTGTGGGCCTTAGGCCCGCACTCTTTTTTTTGAGGAAAATATTTATGCTCACTACTGACGAAATGGCAACTTTCGCGGCCTTATGCTCGAAGTTGAAAAACATCGAAGTAATGCAAATTGTGCTTTCAGACGGGGAATATGACCTAACGTTGCAAAGACGAATCCACATTCCAGATTTCACCACAGCTCTTAACCTAATCACGACGGCTGTGTCTTTAGAACAACTCAAGAAAATCATTGAGAGGTGCGATGCCCTTTATCTCCAAGGAAGCCTAGAAATGGCAGATGAAAATTGGCCACGACTTACTCATGCAATCTCTATTCGCGCAGACCAAATTAGGCTGCAAACAAATAAGCCGCAATAAAGGGACAATCATGGCGGTAAAATATGTCGTTAAAGATGAACATACCCTTGGTTATATTAATGATGAGTATCCAGGCCTAATGGGGGTTCTTTTTGGAAGCAGGCTTAAAGGTGGCCATGATTGGCTAAACGGGCCAGTTCACATTACAAGCGATACACAGGTACGTTCTGCCACTAAAGAGGATTTTGAGACTTTTCGGGTAGTGATGCCTTCAGACTTCACGTAAGAAAGATTGATTGCAATTTAACCTTACCGATTTATCGTAATTAATCATTAAATTAAGTCTTAGTCTTTTATATAAAGCGTTTAAGAAATTTTCACATTTTATAACCCTTAGGGATACTAATCCTTAAGGGGATTGGTGTCTCACTTTCGGAGCACATCATGTCTTATAAAACCATTCGTAAAAATGCACTAAAAACCATCAAAGCAACGTTGGAACAATGCTCTGTTATACATTGCCACGAATATGATGAGATGAAATCATATGCGGACAACAAGACATTCTCAGTTACAGACGTACTTGAAGCAGGAAAAAAATTTGAATTTGATCGGGTATATCTCAGCTTAGAAGGCGAGGAATGGACCTATATTCGTTGTGTAATTCATAGCAACTACTTTTTCACCGGCTATCGCTCTAAAGAAGCTGCAAGGCGTCTGATGACAAAAGAAGCTTTTGCTAAGTCTTTCCCTGACGATGCAGCAGCAGAGCTTGTCCTAGATGAATTAAAACAAAAGCAATTAGCAGAACAACGCAGCAATGATCAAGCTAAAGCAGTAATAAATCAAAAAACAAATGTTTCTCAGCCAATTTTCTATTTAGGGCAACACATAATTGCGAAATTTTCAACGAAAATAAAATTTAGCCATATTGCAGACTATATCAATGAATGCTCTAAACCACAGGAAAATCCCCCTTACTGGATAGACAACCAGTGGAAGAAAAATTTCAACTGGGAAATTAGGGAATGCAAAATACAAAAAATCCTGACGTTAGAGCCATTAGAATATGATTTATTTATGGTCAATCTTTTAGAAGATCGCTATTATTTTTTCAATGGGACAGGAGGGACAAGCAGCGACTTCAATCTCAATAGAGAAATTAAAAATTTTGGAGAATTAACCGATGAGGAACAAGTAAAGTGGCGAGCTCTTGCATATAGCTTGGTTGTCATCATTCAATCGCATGGACGTAAATCAATTGCGGTAAATCCAGAAGGACATAACTATGTTCGCTACGTTGGAATAGAACCTACACAAATATACGTAGATAAATCAATTAAAATAGTGAGCAATCAACATTAGTAAAATGCCACCATAAAAAGACAAACCCCAGCCTTATTCCTTTGGAATGCGACTGGGGTGTTTTTTAAATATTTTCACTATAAAAAAGGTAAACATGATACCAAAAATAAACATCATACTTACTTAAAAATCAAAAAAATCCTGTAGCCTTTTATAATAAAAAACTGAATTTGAATATTTTTTCAACAATTCATCACTCACTTTTTTCATCGGCTCAGCAAATTGAGGCTTCAAAGAAAAGATATTTGTAAATTCAAGCGAATACTTATTTAAAGCATTGAGATACGCCAGCATAACTTTCCCCTCTTCAAGAGGGTTATTACCCCATGATCTTAACGTAACTAAATCGCGAATTTTGTTTTCGATTTCACTCCCGACCTCCACTAAAAGCTGACATTGCCTTTTTAAAAAATCTCTATCACTCATTGTATTGCCGTCAAAGATAGTCAAACCATCAATATCAATCTCTTTAGCGCGTGTTACAAGCTCATAAATTGTTGTCATTACAATTAACCTTATTTTAAATATAAACACATAAAATCGAAAAGAAATCAATAACACTACATTTTAAATTTATATTTTTTAACTATTTAGGCAATCTGATATAACCATTTCGACTAGGTATAAAACAATCATCACTTCTAGCCGAAGTTTTAAGATTACCACGCAATGCCTGAACCCAACCCCGCTCATACTCATTAAACTGCACTGAACCTTGTTCGAAAGGTATCTTTAACGGCAGGCCAGATAAGAAATTTTCTTGGCCTAATAAAAATTCATTAGATTCCATCAGGAACGTTCCTTACTATTTTCCTTATTGCGCTCACGCAATTGAATAGCAGACATTCCTTGAATAAGTCCAAGTATGCAATGAAGCACCCCAGAAAAAACAATAACGTGCAAAATAAAATCAAATAAGCTAGATGAGCGATTTGAAATGATTCCGGCAACATAAGCCGTCATTATTAAGCCAATAGAAATGGCTATAGCGAAAAGTGCGCCTTTCTTAAGACAAAGGCACCACTTATAAATGGCGAGTAATTGATTGTTTGTCATTGGTAAAAACGCGATTCATCGCAAGTTGAAGAGGAAAGCTGTATATGGGCGATCACTTTATTTTTCGCTTTAAATAAAAGTGCAAGTCCTTCTTCACGCTCAACTTCATTTGCAAAATTAGCCTGCGAAAAACAAGCGCCTAAATTTTCTAATGCAGAGCGTGCCCGCAGGTAATCCGTAGATGGAAGAGTGTCAAAAAGTTTAAAAAATCTTTTTGTCTCTTTTTTCATTTGATTTAAAGCGTAACTCATACCAATCACTCCAAATTACTTTGTTATACGTATAGCTAGCGATTCTATCGCTCTCCAATACGCAATGGGACCAACAGATAAGATTCACATAAAACCGAACTGAAATAAAACAATTTGATGCTGCCATTCTCTATGAGGGTACAGTGGCAACATTAATATTTTAGCAAACAGTAGGAAACTCTAATTAATCAGCACATTTCAAAGCCAGCCAAAATTTACTCCATTCAGTACGATATTATCCCACCCTAACCTCTGTAAGCTTTCACCGACAAACCTCAATAAATATTATACCAATCGAAAGCAATGAAACAACTTTAAAATGGAACAACAACTTAAATGTCGCTATTTTTTAAAAATAAAAAAAACCTCGCTTAATCCCCGGAGAAGGGATTAAAGCGAGGTTAAGATTCAAAATCATAAAGCAACTTCTTTACTTTCTTGAGAGACGCGATTGTCCTCATCAAGCGGTAAAGGTAAAGACTGCTGCTGTGCATCATCAGGTGTTTCCGGCTCAACTAACTCCCCCATCAGCTCCATGATCTCCTGGCGAAGATCATCCGGTAAATGATCAAACACCGGGTGGGCCTTTAACTTAGCTACAGTTGCATACAGCTTTGGGGCAGCTTTTTTTACCTGTTTTTGATGAGCAGTCTGCGGATTTAAGTGCTTACTTGTAATCTTTACGCGAGCACTATTATCAACAACACCGCCTTTCACAGAAAGGTCAGCTTTAGCTCTTAGTTCTGCCAAAGCTTTTTCCAGAACTTGCACAACATTGCTTCCGTGCTCTTTAATTGCATCGATGGCCACATCAACAGCGACTAATCGCTCCTGAACCATTTGACGAACACGAAGCGGGGAAGACATCAACAATAATAAGCGATCAACGTGAGTGACCGATACGCAGGCACTATGGGCAATTTCAGCGGTCGTTTTACCGAACTGCATACTTAGCCTCTTAAATACCACCGCTTTTTCATACTGGGTTAGTTGCTTGCCCGAATTGCTTTGGACCAATCCCAGCGTGATATCTTCCATCGAGGTGCCAGAAGAAACTGTAACAGCGTAAACCGTTTTAATTTGATCTGCTTCACTTAGCTCTGAGTTAGCCAAGTGCACCGCTTCATATCGGCAATGACCATCTGTAATGTAGATAACATCTTCTAAGCCTTCTTTCGCAACAAAAACCTCCATTGCTCCGTTTTTCTTAAAACCGTGAGCCTTCATGCTGTCTGCCAGATAGCGGATATGAGCGTGGTATTCCTCATCTTTCACACGCACATTGAAATCAGGCAGAATTTTCAGCTTATCAATTGATGGCTGCCAAAGATCGGCACTGCTCGTACCTTTCATACTGCCTTTAATTGAGCCAGGAACCAAATCTTTGATTATTGATTGATCATCGGTCATTTTTAATACCTATTAAATAATATGGCATGCCATAAAATGTACATGCTGGATATTGAATGATTAGGTATATCATAGCAAGAGGGAAACAAACCCCTTTTGCTATGAATTACCCATTATGAATTTTTTACTTATTATAGCATAATGCCAGTTTAATTTATTAATGGAACATATAACGATCCAAATTACGTAGCAATCTAAAAATATAAATGATACTTTATATTAAAACCCTTAAAACATAAGCGTCAATGATCGCTTATGTCCTATACAAAGCATATTTAATCTATTTTTAACATATGCATGCATGCGTTCCCTTGCACTATTCCTCAAGGGAGCCTCCATACGTTTGATACTCTCTATTTTTGCGCTTAAACGACGCGACAAAGGATAGTTTTTATTTTCCAAAAGAATAACCAATTCATCATCTGAGTAGCTCTCAAAATTCTGCCCTGATTCACGCATTAGCTCTTTTTGAATATCACAAAATTCAGACCAACTTAATTGACCTACATTAACTTTGTAAATCAGACTGTTTAACTCATTTCCTTGCTTCCACATGGTTGTCCTGTTCAGTTTATCTAGCATGCCAAGTGCTTTTAAATGATATGAACAGCACATTTCTTCTGCAGCAAGCTCAACTGTTTTATATGTACCGTGTGACGTAAACCCTGAAGCCCGGAAATATTGGATGCGATAAGCTCCATCTTCGGGATTGCTCATTTCAGGTAATATCACGGCCCATTGATCACCAGAACGATTTGAGAACTCAACCCCCACAGGATTGCCCTGTGTGGACCCCATAACCCATTCATATTTACGCTGCAAACCTAGCGTAAAATTTTTTAATAAGCACAAGGACGACTCACTGGCTTGTTCTGCCTGCCTACTAGGGCAAAGATACTTTCTCATAACACCTCCAAAAAAAAGTAAACGAGAGGTGCCCCCTAGAGGTTGCACCCTCTAGGGACTTGAATAAAATTTATTTATCCAAAAATAATATTTTTTAGATAAAGTCTGGACGAAAAAAAACGCCACTGGGGGCGTTAACTGAACATCGCATTAAACGAAATAGATAAAGTACCGAGTAGGTACACACTGTGTTTTCAGCTCGCGTTCAGTTCCCGCGTCAAATTTATTGATAAAAGCATGAAATTGCATTGTCATTGAAGATTCAGTATCTTGCAACTGCAAAACCACTCTGAAAAAAATTAATCACACCTAAGCAAGAAGTAACTGGTCGAAATATATTTTCGCAACAAAAATCGACAGGAATTGACAGCAGTGAGACGACTAGAAAGCCCTATTTTTGATGGCATTCGTGAGAAATTTGGCCAGCCTGCGAAACTGCTACGCTTGCTCACAGAACGGCAGGACATTCATGTAGCACTAAAGCCTACATCAACACTCATTGATGTAAATAGCGTCGTTGCATGGCATAAATTAGGCGAAACGCCTCGATCATTCCCCCGTCATAAGAAAGGAGATGTTCACGGCTGGAGTAGTACCAAAGGCTTTTTCCACACACACCGGCCAGAATACGATCAAATTAGCAGTTGCCAGCTTATTGAGCAGTGGGCATGCGATATCCAAGAAGTATATGGATTTGCGTGTTCAAAATCCGACCTAAGCAAATTCAGCAGTACAGATGCAATGGTAGAAAAAAACTCATTAGAGATGATTAATGAAATCACCAAAGCAAAATTAGCGCAAAATCTTGCACATAAAGAAATTCGCATAATTCATGCACCACAAAGCTCAGATTTTTTTTTCATATACCAATGGGATAAGCGTGTATTTTTAATGAATAATGGCGGTTCGCATCATTTTGCGGCCGCAAAATTCATAGCAAATCGCCTCGCTATAAAAGTACCGCTTAAGGGAAAAATCCGTATCTATTCACTCAACCCACTAGCTATTGCCTCACTACGTAATGATTTCGATATCTTCATTATTTCAAACAAACCAGATGTCTGTAACGCATTTCGCGAGGCAATGAAATCTTTCAAGGCAACATGGCTATGGCACGCACTGCCAATTCCCTATGACAATGCACAAGCAGTATTACTCCCAAGAAACGAGCAGCGATCAATAAGTGTGTCTAAAACATTACGCCAAGCAGGAATAGTTGACCTTGGCCAATATTTAGCAGACCTCTGTAAAAGGCAAGATCAACATTAAAACGACTAAAATAAAATTTGCTTTGCCGCCCACATAGTCATGATTATTCAGTCCTTTTTTTCAGTATGATATAAATAGTAATTAATAGGATAATCTAGGTTGATGGAGGTGAAATTTAATTGAAACCCCATTTTTAGCTAGATTGGTTAAATAAATTATTAGATAAATCTAAATATTAATGAATCCCTACGCTACGGCTAATGACACGCGATTCACACTGGTTCCATGAGTACGAAATGGCCTGTGCATCCTGCCGTATATTGTTCCTAATCTCACTTTCTTTACTTACCCGACCGAGTACAATTCCGGTAATGAGCAGTGCTGTTGCCGGAACAAATAAAATTAAGAATTTTTTAAGTTTTTTCATTTTTTCCACCCATAGCTTGGTAAGTTAATGTCGTCCGCATTCATATGCTTTTCGGATAACTTGGTTTGCTGCTAGATTTTGGCACTTATGCCCACGCTCACACCCCATAGCTGTCATTGATTTAATCTATGAGTTCAAAATTTAAAGAATGAATAGTCGTACCTACCCGATGGACCTCAGTGCAGGATGCATTTCAAAACCATTAAACTTTTGAAATAACCCTGCGGCCCCGCGCAAATATTGAATGATCAACTCTGTAGACATCCAACGACGGCCAAGGCGCTCTGCAGCCAGCCCCGTTTTTATTGTTCCTCCAAAACAATCGACAACTAATTCATTTGGCTCGGTCAAGAACTGGATAAAAAACTCGGGGATACTCGTAGGAAACATTGCGCCATGAATAGGTAGGTTATGATTTAGTGCGTACTCCCTGTACGCTTTAGTATCACTACATGCGTGGCCACGCTCTAAAACATTTCTAGCAATTTTTCCCTCAGTAACTCGGCCAAACGAATCTGGGCGAATCTTATAAGCGCCATCACCATACGTTGCCGATCGTTTTGCCCCACCAGCGGCCATCAAACGCTGCTGCCTATCGCTGTGAGGTTCCAGTACGCGCCGGTTGTCCGATCGGACTTTCAATGGATCATTTGTGAACCAAAAAATTGGCTCATATGCAGTTGTTAATTGCACTCGATTCACACATGCCCAGTATGTCGGGCCTGGCGGCTTACTTTTATTAACCCACGGAATCCGATCCATAAGAAAAAGTCCCAGTCGGTCATGTAGTGACAAGACCAGTCTCTCAACATACAAGGAGCGAGCCGGAGATTTACTCAGAAAAATGTCACTACTCAGATTTAGAACAACGCTAGCACCTGGAATTAAATTTTTAATGATGGGCTCCAACGCGGAACAGATGAAATCAATATATTCTGATTCGGCTGGATTCCCATATGCCCGTGCATTCCGTAAAGGGTAGGGCGGTGAAGTAATACACAACGCAATTGGCTCGCTGACAGAGGCAAATATGTCTTTGCAATGCCCCCAGAAAGCAACACCAAGATCTGTACTAAAAGCGACAAGACGAACACCATCTGCAGCCTTATGCAAGTCCTTTCCTACTGGCTCAGCAAGCCGCCACACGCCCCTTTCTCCTTGGACCCGCTCTATTACACCAAGCTGTTTAAGCGTCTGCTGAAACCAGCGTATTTTACGCTTTATCAGGTTATGCATTTCTCCTGAAGAGCCAACTGGAGTTTTAATTTTGAGCAATTCAGGGCGACCCAATTTCTCAGCTACAACGGCATATAAAGAATCATTGCTTATTGCTTCTTCACCGGCTTGAGAATAAGTATTTCTCACATGAGAAAAAAGATCGAGCTGTATTGCCTCTTTACCAAAATCACTATCCATAAAAAAACCACACATTATTATTCAATACAAACACAATACATTCTATTTATTCATAATCAATAGCAAAATACAGATTAAATTTAATAATTAAAAAATATTAATTATTTTGCATCAAAATATTCTTGCTCAACCTTTTCAATTTTTTCAATATCCCTTATAAAATCTGGCCGCATAGATTGCCTTTTTTTAAAACGATACTCTTTCCCATTTATGTGCAAAGGAAAAAACTCAGTTAATATCTTTAGGCTTACATCAAGAGGCATAGGGTGCTCAAAAAACAAGGCAACAACTTGAATTTCGGATAAGGAATATGCAGGTCGTCCATCAACGTATACTTGATATATTGGAGCGCTCAAAACAGCGCAGCCAAATTCAACGAAAAGTCGATCTTTCGCAGTCTTTGCTGAGCTAGACTCTAAAATTTCGAAACTACGGCGGATTTCCATCACTAGCTTAGCAACTAAATAGAGCACAAACAAAATAGATATATACGACAATATAAGAAACATATAATATACCCGTGATTGATTAATCGCCACAAATCAGCATTTATTCAGAACGGGTAATTATGAAGCATCATTTAATGTAATATTTTCTTTAATGAGTGCTAATTAGCCATAAAAAAAGCTTAAAAAACAAACAAAAACATATGAAATATTAATTAACTCATTCAACAAACAAAAAAAGGGGGAGAGCCCCCCCATTCCAATCCGCCACCATCAGGGTGCAATACCAATACCCCAAGTGTACCTTTCAGGTCCATCCTCACCAACATAAGTCAGAGAAATCCGTTAAACTTCAGTCGGTGCAACCTGCTTGATATATGGTTTTACACTTATAATCGCAGCATCTTCTAAAATCACATATTGAATGCCACGATCACTAAGTCCGCTAGTTTCCATGGCACGGAGCGTGCCAAAGATCATCCAAATACCCAATTGTGCAAGATGTAGATTACGTTCTTTCTTTGTAAATTTAGATATAGTCATTTCAATAATATCGCGAGCATCCAGTGTATCCTTAAAAGAAATTTCACATTTAGCTAGATGCAAAAGTTTAACTATTGAAGAACGAGCCTCAAAAGTCTGTTTTTTAAAAGGTTCATCAAGGTTAATGACGTAACTCCTATTTCCCCTTACCTCAACCTCATATATTTTCCCCTTCCTGTAAGGATAACAACCAGCAACTAATAGATCTTCAGTTAAATATACTCCTGGACCCAAAGGAGTATTATTTTGTGCAAAGGCAATTTTTAAGCTAGTAAGATCAGGCAGAGCGGAACCATGAAATAATCTTAAGGGAATATGCGGAATATTCATTGTCATTATTTAATAAATTAATTGGAGACACTATCAATAGGCTAAGAAAATACAATATCACTCACCGATCCAAAACCATCAAGCCTTAGTTTTTTCTCTCACAGTCTTACCTGTAATATACAGAACTGCACAGCCAGCAATTCCAATATAGACAGGTGCTTCAGAAACTTTAACCAACATAGAAGAATCAAAAGCCGCAAAAATAAAAAGCACACCTGAAGGAAAAGAACTTCCTGTAATGCCAACGACAAACATGTCCTCGACGGTAACAGGCTTAGATTTAAGTGCGCGATAACCCCAAACAGTGAGCATGACAATTAACCCACAAACTACCGGCGAAACCTTTATGCAGGTATTCAGATCAAAGGTCATCTGGAGCCTTCTTTGCATGCTCAGCCAACGCATACCCAATCAATGCCCCAATAATCGCCCCAACAGGCCCCGCAAGACTAGCCCCAAGAATCCCTCCTCCGATGGCAGCCCCTCCATCAGAAACTTGATCGGCAACTTTTGACACCTGCAAATGAAAACCCGTGCGTTCAATATTATCGAGAATTTCGTTTGCATCAGCCCCAATAATTTTTTGGCCAACATTAACTTCTCGCGACTTAATAAACGTCAAAGGGCCAAGCTGATCGAGCACGCTGGAAACAACGGCACCTGGATCCTTATCTGCCATCACAAAGAGGTAAAGATCTAAGCGTGTCTCAGGTCTGTAAATATCAATATTCATCCCGTCCCTATTTATATGTCGATGTCCTTGGATTTTACCTTACTTTTACCCAAGGTCAATCTTACTATTTTTTTAATAAGGATCAATTACCGCAAAAAACCCCAGCAAGCCGCTCAGGCTCATATAACCCCATCACGAAGCGAGAGCGGAGCAATTTGAAAATATTGATCGCTGGATTATCCTAAATCTTCCCTTGGTCATTTAGTCATTGCGAGAATTAACTGTTCACAGTCAAATCTAGCTTGGCCATAAACCCCACCGGCATCCCAAAACTCCCCCTGTGACGTTTGGTAGCTATCGCCAGCGGCAATACACGCTACTCCACCGCAGGCTTTAGCGGCATCATTCAAAGCCTGCCGGTAGCCAGCTTGGTAATCAGCGGATTTAGCATCAATCTGAACGCCCATAAGCATTCCTTTGTTTATTCATACTTTAAAAGATACTTTCTGTTTCTTTATGTCGTTGATTTGAATCATCATCGACATAAATCATCGTGGTATTCATATTGCTATGACGTAAATTACGCATCACATTACGTAACTCAATGCCATGATCCACCTGCCATTTTCCATAAGCATGGCGCAGCCAATGTGGGCTAGCACTGCTCACCACCTCGGCCTGCTCCAAACGCCCCTCATTTTTCAGCTCAAGTGCAATGTCTGCCAACACCCCTTTAATGATGCGATAGAGCGATTTCCTATCCAAAATCATAGGCGTGCGCGTAGACACATTGATGCCAAGGGGCAGTAGCAGAGGTAAACGCGCAATTTTGCTCGGAGTTCCCATTACGCCAAAGCAGACACGGTATTCATACAAAATAGGCAATAGCGCGGGAGGGATCGGAACCTCAGCCCGCTTTCCCCCCTTGCCAACAACGCACCAATACCAACGCGTAATATCACCATCTCGCCGACCAACAAGATCGCCTGAATATGTGGCCACTCCCTCGCTAGATCGCGCACCGACCATAAGATAGAACGCCATAACGAATCGTGCACGAGCCAGCTTTCTTTTTTCTATGAGAGACACACCATCTGGATAGGTCAGGTTTTTTGAAAAAGCTAAAATCCGTTCGATGATCTCACCCTCAAGCAATCTGCCCCTTACTGAGGTGCGAGCATCTTGCCCCTGGCTACGCCTTAATTTGCGCGATAAAGCGACTGGATTGCCTTTTAAGTAATTCGCCTCAACAAGGTAACTAAACATGGATTGCAGACAAAGCATGGTGTGATGGACTGCTCCGGGCTGAAGCCCATGAACAAACGGTTTCCACTCCGCATGTGTACGAGCTCTTCTTGGCCCGCACCATTTAACGGCTGGCTGAGGATCCGCCAAAAAAAGGGTGTACCTTAAAATATCCTCTCGACTGACATCACTAATTCCACGCCAAGTCTCCGCCAACCACAACATGAATCGCTCCGCCTCCTTTCGATAGGAGACTACGGTATTCGGGCTGCCTGTATATTCACTTAACCAACACAGCACGGCTTCAGCATCATTCATTGCAGAAATTTGAGCAGTTCCAGATGCACGATTTTTCCCATCAGGAATAGGCCAGTGCACGAAAGAGCCTTCAAATATTTTTGGAAAAGTAGGGGCAAGAAGTTCTGTCATCATTCAATCCCGCCCGCAACAGCCCCGGCTCTAGGCTTGACAACCAATTGCTCAGCTGCAAGTTCAAGCCGCAGGCACTTCAATTCCAACTCATTCCGCCGGATATTGTCTTGCTGAGCCTGCTCATTCATCGCGCTTATCTTTTCCAATGCACCGTCTAACCTGGCTCGTTCATGAGCAAGATCCGAGCTCAGTTCATTACCACGCTGTGTGGCCAAGGCTAAGTACTGGGTAGATTGCTCAAGTTTATGGCTGTAATCCCGAGCTTCGATTTGTAATTCATCCAGCCTTTTACTCATAACGGCCACTTGCTCCTCCGCCGATCGTTTTATTCGTTCTGCCTCATCAAACTGCGCCTGCAATTTTTCATGAGTGATCACAGAGGCTGAATGCAGTGCAGCGTCCCACACAGCTAAAATTGGTGCGATTAGAGGACTAGGGAGAGGGGGCTGCTGTAGTTGCTGAGACACACGCAACCCAAGAGACTCTTTCCATTCATTAAGCACGCCTTGCAGCACCGTATTAGATCCTGAGTTGCCCAAAAGCTGACGCAACTTTGTGATGCTTGAGGGTAATTCATGCTGCTTAAAAAACATATCATCTAAAATAGCCGCGGCTTTAGAGCGCGTATTAGTGAGTTCTAGTTCTGCATTAGGCATGGGTCACGACTTTAGAGAATTGAGAAGATCCAGCATTTTTTAATTGGCTCTGTTCAATAACATCCAACATCGCATAGAGCAGAGTTTCTTCAGGAAGAAAACGCCATTGATTACATAAGTTCACAACCGCCTTCCCCATTAAATAATCTATATTTTCATCATAAATAAAAAAACCATTTTGTTTGTACTGTGCATGTAATTCAAAAAGTATTGATTTCAGGTCATCTAAATATTTTCTGCGTAATAAAGGCAGATGTGTGTTTTTCCTGATTTTTTCCGTAACATGAAAACATAGAAGTATTTTATCAAAGTGAGCTGGTCCCATTTGCCCACTCGAATACATTTCTAAGGCCATAAAAATAGGAACAACCAAATTATTGTATAATTCAGAAGAAATAAGCTTTTTTTGTTTTTTCTTAAATGGATTCATTTTGCTCTTAAACCACTATTCAGAATGTTACTAATATAGAAAAAAACCAATTATAAACAAGCATTAGGCAGAGCAAAAGGGTAGTGCTTGCTTAAAATATCATTGAGTTTATCAATTAAATTTTTCTGCAAAAAAACAATATGCGCCGTGCCTTTTTTAAACCAGCGAACAGAGAAAAAATCATTCTGAAAGAATCTTTGCCCACTCCTTTCTTGATTCCCAATCAAGTAGCTCATTGCATGCCGATGATCTGGTTCTGGCCGATTACATAGTTTACAAAAGACTCTCATTAAATCATCCAACTTATTTGTTGCTTCACTTCTGATATAAAGAGATTTTCCACACATAGTAGAGCTAAAGTAGTTAATTATTATTTTATTCCCAAACTTGAAGGGCTGATTAGTTTTATGGTCCCACGACAAATTCTTGAATAATTGAATCACACCACGTTCTAACATTTCCTGCCTTTGAGCATAAAGAGAATTAAATGTGGACTCAATCGCATTTCTATCTAGGGGAACAACAACTCCTTTTCGTAATTGATCCTCCCACTGCTCACGAGCGGAGCTATCCATAAACGAACGAATTCCAGATTCATTCATCAAATAACGCCAACCATTAATATCCAACACCCTAATCAGTGACTCAACCCCGCATTCCAGTAAGCGATGCTGGCTTGGCATATGATTCGAATACTTAGACTCTAAAACTAGCAAATCTGATAAGTCCCCCAAATGAGCTTCACCGGCCAACTCAGCGGCTTCGCAAAGCAGACGATGCGCCTCTGTTAGGCGCTCAATCACAGCGCTACGCTGTAGCAGCATTTTTTCAAGACTCGCACTAGGAATTAAGTTCATTTAGCGTTGCACCAAGCAATTACTTTGTGACAAAGAAGAAGAGGTCATCCAGGCAATCAAATTCGCCGGAGGATCCGCAGGCAAAGAGCACCAGCTGAGCACATCGCGGCTCACATCCAACCCATCAGAATTATCTTCAACCCACCGAACAAAATGCGGATCGTCTTCGTCTGGACAGCTACATATCACAACCGTTTTTCTGCCTCCTTTCAAAAAAGCCAACACGGGCTTTGACTGTGGCCACCCGTATAAATTTTCTGACAACAGAGGTAGCACTCCAGTTGATTCCCACGCCATAAAATTATTCCTTTTAGACCATCAATCTTTAAAACCACTTGGTTTGAAGCAAAACTCATTCGCTTTGCAATACAAATACAGAATACAGCATGTTTTTTTGCACACAATGGGCAAAGAAGGCCCAAAAGCCATAGATGTAAAAATAAATGAATTATCATGTAATTCATGCATATTTACATGAATTGATTTATCAATGCCCCATAACGATTATTATGGGACATTTGAGCATGAATTATTCCTGTCACGTTACGCACTTAGTCACAATACAAGTAAAGAAAAACGATTAGATATCGGCGTAAAAAAAGCCCAACCCGCAGGTTGAGCTTCATTATCTAATTAATACACTGAACCTCTTTTACCTCAAATCATTCAAAGTTGAGTGCTATCGGGCATACTATCCAAAAATGGCAATAATGCAGTCAAAGTACCAGGAAACAAGTGCCGATATGGGCCTTTGCAGAATTCACTCTTTGGCAAAAAAGTACTCTGAATATTATGCCTTGCGACGTCTTGCATATGCTTTTCGAACTGTTGCGCGTTAAATAGCAAATAAGGGCAGTCATCTACAATCGATATAGGCAAATTTGCCATCGCGACTTTTTGTCGTATCAAGGCATCCAAATTATCTTTAATCATAGGGTGTTGCGCTCTCCAATTTTCCAAAGTAACAACTACGCAAAACACCGGCAAGCCATTCATCTCGAAATCAGGCAATAATTGATTGCGTGCATCCTGAATGTTTTTATAGTTCTGAAGAAAAAAATTGGCTAGCGTATCTATTTCTTCGTTCAGCGCTATATCATAAAAATCCATTTTGGCCTCAATCTTCAGCCGCTTGGTCTTACATTCTATGAACACATGGCCAGTCGCATCACTAATTATCCAGTCGGCCCCGTCATGTCTTTCACTCGGTTTTGGAAAATAGGGCTGTTCAGAAAGGACAGTAAAACCTGACCCAGATAGTGCAGCAGTGAGGACATCACCGATATATTTCTCAAAAGCAGCTCCCCACCCCACTGAAAAACCTTTTAATTTACATATATCGTAATACAGCCCATCAGTAATTCTCCAAATCAGCAGTTTTTCACTGATACCCATGAGTAGATCCGGCTGTTGTGAGTCAAAAATCAGCGGTTTCGCTCTTAATGGATTGAAGGAAAAGGCCCATCGCCGATCATAGATTTGGTTTTCTTTAGTGGTCTGACGAAGCTCATTTAGATCGGCCGCAACCAGTCTAAAAAAAGCCTTTTCTGCCCCCTGTGCAATACCTGGCGCATTCGAATATGAAGAAGCCACGACACAAGGATTTTTATCAATTGCGCCAGCAACAGCAAACCCAATAGT